>JAAZOO010000141.1 GCA_012797715.1 Geobacteraceae bacterium
CAAGGGGGAGGACGAGGCCCGGGAGTTGGCCAATATCTGCTTTTCCCTGTTGACGGTCGTGATGTCGATCGTCACTCTCGTCGGAGTCGTCTTCTCACCCTTCATCGTTTCCCTGATGTTTCCCGGATTCCGGGCCGAACCGAACAAGCTTGAATTGACGGTCTTCCTGAACCGGCTGATGTTTCCCTATATCTTCTTCATCAGCCTGGTGGCCCTGTGTATGGGAATCCTGAATACGGTGCGCCACTTCTTTACCCCGGCGATCTCCACCGTGTTTCTGAACCTCTCCATGATCCTCTGCGCCGTCCTGCTGCACGGATGCTTTTCCGTTCCCATAACCGCTCTTGCCGTCGGCGTGCTCCTGGGAGGGCTTCTCCAGCTGCTCCTGCAGCTTCCGGTACTCTATCGCAAAGGATTTCCCCTTCGACTCCGCTTTGTTCCGGGGCATCCGGCCGTCAGAAGAATGGCGCTTCTCATGGGACCTTCCGTATTCGGCGTAGGGGTCTACTACCTGAACATCACGGTCAGCGCCATCCTGGCATCGTTTCTTCCCCAGGGAAGCGTATCATACCTGTACTATGCCCAACGCCTGTTCGAGTTCCCCCAGGGAATTTTCACCGTATCCGTCGCCCAGGCGGTCCTTCCGTCCATGAGCAGGCAGGCGGCTGAGGGCGACATGGCGGGGCTCAAGGATTCCCTTCAATTCGGGCTACGGCTGACCCTTTTCATCACCATCCCTGCAATGGCGGGGCTTCTCGTCTGCTCCACACCCATCTTCTCCCTTCTCTTCATGGGCGGCGCGTTTGATTATGGGAAAGCGGCACACTCGGCCGAAGCCCTCTTTTACTATGCGTTCGGTTTGTCGTTCGTCGCTTTGGTGCGGGTACTCGTTCCTGCCTTTTATGCCCTGAAGGATACCAGAACCCCTGTCGTTACCGC
Source organism: Geobacteraceae bacterium (assembly GCA_012797715.1). Classification (GTDB taxonomy): domain Bacteria; phylum Desulfobacterota; class Desulfuromonadia; order Geobacterales; family Geobacteraceae; genus RPRC01. The sequence goes on from JAAZOO010000141.1 coordinate 940, forward strand.
GTTTATCGCATTCCTGCTGAATGTGGGTTTCAGCCTGGCGCTCATGGGGCCCCTTCGCCACGGAGGTCTGGCCCTGGCAACCACCCTGTCCTCCCTCTGCAACATGGGGCTTCTCCTGTGGCTTCTGAGAAAGAAGATCGGTCCTTTCGGCGGCAGAGGAATCACTCTGGAAGGGTTCAAGACCATCCTCGCATCCCTTCCCATGGCATGCGTCGTCGCCTGGGGAGTACACCTCATTGACTGGTCGCGGCCGGGTGAGAAAATTCTGAAAGGCGCGACACTCTTCTCTTCCATCGCGTGCGGAGTGGGGGTCTTCTTCCTGTGCGCCCATCTGCTCCGTTGCGGGGAAACAAGGCAGGCTCTGAACATGGTTCGCAGAAAGTTCACGAGGAAAGAGAAGGGGTGAGCTTTTCAGCCCCCATGTGCCGCTGATTCCGTAAATAGTCCTGTTTTCCACCAGTTGTGCACAGCACCACGCCTGGTTAGCAGCATCTCATGAACAACTCTCTCCATGGGGCGCGTAACTATGCAAAATCGCTAAAACATGACGTAACTACTTGAAATGTTTGAACTTGTCGTGATGAGTAAAAAAAAGGCAATACGCAGAAAAACCTTGAAGATTTTCGCAAACTCTCGTTATCAACACCCTTGTGCACAGTTTGTCCACAGTTTGTGTGGAAAATTCGCCAGCATCCGGAAACCCCATGGTTTTCTTTATCATTCGACCGTCAACGGCTTTTTTCCTCCCGGATCGATACTTCTTGCTCCTTCCTCTTCGCCTCTTCCCAGAGGGTGTCCATTTCTTCCAGCGATGAGTCCCGCAAGGACTTTCCACGAGCATGGAGGGACTCCTCCACATGGGAGAAACGCCTTGTAAAGCGGGCGATGGTTTTTCGCAGGGCATCTTCGGGATTCAAGGAGAGGAATCTGCCCAGATTGACGATGGCGAACAACAAATCGCCCAGCTCCGCTTCCATCCGTTCCTGGTCGCCCGTGAACAGGGTTTCCTCCAGTTCCTTCAATTCCTCCAGAACCTTTGCGAACACGGGGTCGATGTGGTCCCAATCAAAGCCGACCCGTGCGGCCTTTTCGCTAATCTTCTGGGCGCGGAGAAGGGCGGGGAGGTGTGCGGGAACGCCGGAAAGGGCTGAACGGCGTTCTGCGCCTTTCTCCGATTTCTTGATCCGCTCCCAGTTGTCCACGAGCTGATCGATGGTGCGTACCCGCAGACCGTCGAACACGTGCGGATGGCGGCGTATCAACTTGTCGCAAAGGACCTGGAGCACGTCCTCCATGGTAAACTCGCCATTTTCTTCGGCAATGACGGAATGGAAGACGGCCTGGAGGAGGAGATCCCCCAGTTCCTCTTTCAACATTTCCGGAGACCCGGCATCTATGGCCTCCATAACTTCGTAGGTTTCCTCCAGAAGATACCTCTTGAGGCTCTCATGTGTCTGCTGCGCGTCCCACGGGCATCCGCCGGGGGCGCGCAGCCTTTTCATGAGATCGAGGAGACGGCTGAAGCCGTCGGATTCGGTTTCCATGCGTTCGGTCCCTCATCCTGGATTCGGCAGGAGAAGTCGTCCCTCGTTCTCTTCGGACGTGTCCACCCGCCGTTTCCGGTCCATTTGTTTTTGTTTGGGGCACTGTAATCCCGTGTGACAGGAAAAGTCAATGGCGGGAGACCCGGCCGCACATCATCCGGGGGGGAGAGTAATAGGAGGGCAGAGTACTGCCACCCCCCCGCCATTCCCCACGGCCCCCCGTGATGGGGGAGGACGGGGCGGGTGAATGGCCATGATTTCCGCCGGTTGAAACCACATCCCTGCGGAACGGTCCAAAGGGGGGTACGGAACGTCAGATTGGTTCACAGCAACCAGGGAAAAGGCCCGCGTACGGGCCTTTTCCCTGGAATCGTTTTGATCGCCGAGAGCTATTTCACCTGATCTTCGGGGTAGGCGTCGATGCTGTGGATTGCCAGGTCGGGTCCCATAAATTCCTGTTCCCTGTCAAGGCGGATGCCGACGGTCTTGGACAGGATGTAGTAGACAAGGAATCCGCTCGCCAGGGCGAAGGCAACCGCACCCATGCTTCCCGCCAGCTGGGAAAGGAAGGATACGCCTCCCATCCCCCCCAGCTCCCGGTATCCGAAAATGCCGGCCGCTATTCCACCCCATGTGCCGCAGAGTCCGTGGAGGGGCAATACGCCGAGAACATCGTCAATATGCAGTCTTTCCTGCTCAACCTTGAAGCCGTACACGAAGATCAGTGATGCGATGCCTCCGGTGACGAAGGCGGCGAGGGGGTGCATCAGGTCGCTTCCCGCGCAGATGGCGATGAGACCGGCAAGGGCGCCGTTATGGATAAAGCCGGGATCGTTTCTTCCCGCCACCAGGGCAAAGAGGACACCTCCCACCATGGCAAGCAGGAAGTTGACCGCCACCAGCCCTGAAATATCCTGAATCCGACCGGCGCTCATTACGTTGAACCCGAACCATCCAACGGCGAGTATCCAGGATCCGAGTGCCAGGAAGGGAATATTGCTGATGGGTATCGGGTTCGATCTCCCCTTTACAAAACGCCCGGTTCTGGCGCCGAGAATCAGAACGGCGGGGAGGGCTATCCATCCCCCCAGGGAATGAACCACGACGGATCCCGCATAGTCATGGAATTCGGCACCCCCGATGCTCTGTATCAGCCCCTGGAACAGGGATTTGTTCCGGCCCCACACCAGGGACTCGAACAAGGGATAGCAGAAAGCAACGAAGATCCCGCCGGCTGCCAGTTGCGGCCAGAATTTTGCCCGCTCCGCTATTCCGCCGGAAATAATTGCGGGGATGCAGGCGGCAAAGCAGAGAAGAAAGAAGTAGCGGACCAGGTCGTACCCTTGGACCGCAGCCATAAGGTCCTGAGCAGGATGGAGAAAAGAGATGCCGTACGCCAGGGGAAAACCGATGAGAAAGTAGAGGATGGTTGACAGGGACCAGTCGGTGAGAATCTTGACAAAAGCATTTACCTGGCTTTTCTTGCGGACGGTCCCCACCTCCAGGAAAGCGAAGCCTGCGTGCATTGCGAAGACCATGACCGCTCCCAGCATGAGGAAGAGCACGTCGGTGCTGTTCCTGAGCCCCGTCGCCATTGACAGTGCATCCATTCCATACCTCCATTGGCAGTTGTGTTTCCGATTGTCCGGAATAATCGGAAACTGATAGCAAGGTTTTTGCCATGAATGCATCATGTTGATTTTATTGATAGTAAAAGGTATAACTGCCGCTGCGTGGAGGAGGAACTGCCTCCGACGGTATCACGTGTGACTAATTTCCAGGCACGTTTCAAAAGTCAGTTTGCGGTTGACGCCCTGTACCGTGCGTAGTAAAAAAGTGGGAACAAAAGGGAGGCGGGATTCATTGTGACGGTACGGACGGCCCTCATTTACTCTCCTGATTTCAACAGGTTCAGCTACGGCAGGGAACACCCCTTCAAGGTACAGCGATTCCGCCTCGCCTATGAACTGATGGACGCGTACGGCCTTCTCAAGCAACCGGGGGCGCGAATTTTCGACTGCAAACCTGCGGAAGAGGAGGACCTGCTCTCCTTCCACTCCCACGGATACCTGGCGAAACTGAAGGAATTCAGCTCATCGGACGAGCCGCGCGCCGATTTCCGGTACGGACTCGGAGACATCGAAAACCCCGTGTTCCGGGGCCTGTACGACTGGGCAAGACTGGGCGCGGGAGGGACGGTGGAAGCGGCGCGGCTGGTCACGGAGGAGGGGTACGACATTGCCTTCAATCTGGCCGGCGGGTGGCACCATGCCCACCGCAGCAGGGCGTCGGGCTTTTCCTACCTGAACGACAGCGTTATCGCCATCAACAAGCTTCTGGCAAAAGGAAAACGGGTCGTCTACCTGGATCTGGATGCCCATCACGGGGACGGGGTACAGGATGCCTTTTACGATACGGATCGGGTTCTGACCATCTCCATTCATGAGAGCGGAATCCATTTTTTTCCCGGAACGGGTTCGGAAAAGGAAACGGGAAGCGGCAAGGGGAAGGGGTATTCGGTGAATGTCCCCCTCAGGGAACATACGGACGACGCCCTGTTCATGAAAGCCTTCGACGAAGTGGCCTTTCCCCTGATTGCGGCATACGACCCGGATGTCCTGGTCACCCAGCTGGGCGCGGACACCTTCCGCACCGATCCGTTGACCCGTCTCGAAATAACCACCCACAGCTACAGCTACGTGGTGAGAAAGCTCAAGGCGCTCAGGATACCGTGGGTTGCCGTGGGAGGCGGCGGTTACGAAAATATCAATGTGGCGCGGGCATGGACCCTCGCCTGGGCAATCATGAACGGCGTCGATCTTTCTCCGCGTCTCCCTGCCCGCTTTGTCAGGACCATCCAGGAACTGGGCTATCCCAACCGTATGCTCCTGGACGCCATGCACTGGGCCGAGGATGACGATCGTAACCGTGCCCTCGACGCCGTAGAGAAAAGCATCGAGGTTATCAGAAAAAAGATCTTTCCGATCATCATCGGACCATATGGCTAGACTTCCCGGCAACAGGCAGTTGGAAGATGCACGGGGCAGGCAGCTTTTCACGCTGCGTGACATCAACATGCTCCCGCAACGGGAAAAAGAGCTCATCTACCGCACGATTCTGCCGCCGCGGCTGTTCGAAAGGTTCGCAATCTCCCCCGACACGTTCAGGGGGAGCGACGGAGGGCGCAAGGTTCGCTTTATCGCCCCCGAAGGCCTCGACTTTCTTCGCGTCGAAGTCAGGCTTTCTCCCGAAGACCGGGACTGCGTATTCTTTCTCGAGATAGCGGACACCCAGTTTCACCAGATGGAGCTTGCCTTCTGCATCATCAATGACCCTGATTCTCCCCGCTATGATGTGGACGTGGACGCCACAGGGAGGAACAACAACTTCTGCACCCTCGGCAGGAATATTCCCGAGGAAATCAGGGCTATGGAAGCCGGACTTTTCCCCAATCAGACTCACCGGGGAATGCGGATGTTCCCGGAGTTCCTGGGGCTTTTCGAACGATTTGTGGATTCGCTGGGCATGGAGATAATCGTCGCGGAGCCTCTCTCCTACGACAACGCCATCCGTTACGAGAAGTACGGTTTCGACTACATCACCGGTAAACGCCTGATGCAGGAGATACACGAGGGCTTCAAGGAAGGAAACATCTATTACCGGAGACTGGACGGATCCACGCCGTTCCGCCGACCCGGTTTCGAGAAGACGGTTCACGGCAGGAGCTGGGCGATCCACGACGGCATCCTCGACACGCCGTGGGATGATATCAGGATATACCTTCACATCGGACGGAACGCGGGAATCGACACCTTCCCGGGACGGGAGCGGGATCCCGTTCCGGGCCGGCGGAAACCCGCTTCTGTCCAGAAATGACGGTTTTTCAGGAGAAAGTGCCAGTGTTCGGTTTCAGCATGGGTGATTGGATTTTCATTGCGGTTGTCTGCGGCATCGTTTTCGTCTGCGTCGCCGTGAGCGGCATGAATAAGCGAAAAAACTGAGATTCCGGGGATAGATTCATGTTTGCGAAGAGGCAGAGAGAACAGGAAGGCCGGAGAGAGGGCCTGTTTCACAAGATTGCCCATGGGCTGGTGGGGAGCGTCTTAGAACGCGATGGAGAAAATACCTGCGCCACCCTGCGCGAAACGAGGGCGGTCGGGATACGGATTTCCCGCATAAACAAATCCTTCGGGGACAAGCACGTTCTGAAAGACGTGAATCTGGAAATTCTCCCGGGAGAAACATTTTCCATCATCGGACCGTCGGGCACCGGAAAAAGTCTTCTCCTGAAACTGATAGTGAAGCTGGATTCTCCCGACAGCGGCGAGATCTTCATCGACGGCACCCCCGTTTTCGGTGAAAAGGAACACGATTCAGAGCGTGATTACCGGTACAGTATGGTCTTCCAGTCTTCCGCCCTGTTCAACTCGCTCAGTGTGGGAGAGAACGTGGGGCTCTGGCTCCGGGAAAAAAGGGTGTGCAAGGAGATGCGCATCCGTGAGATTATTCGGGAAAAGCTTGCCATGGTGGGCCTGGAGGGGACGGAAGAGCTGAAGACGTCCGAACTTTCCGGCGGCATGAAGAAAAGAGTGGCCATCGCCCGTTCCCTTGCCATGAATCCGGACCTCATCCTCTACGACGAGCCCACGGCGGAGCTTGATCCCATAAACTCGGACGAACTAGCAAACACCATCATCAAGGTGAAGCAGACAACGCGGAACACCACAGTTATCGTTACCCATGACCTGAACTTCGCCCTGTACGTGTCCGACAGAATAGCCATGCTGCATGAGGGGAGCATCATCGAAACGGGAACCCCCGCAGAGATAAAGGCGAGTGAAAATCCCATTGTACGCGGATTCGTCTACACAACGACCAAAGGGATAAAGGGAGAATGAGCGTGAAACAACAGCTTCTTCGTACCGAGCCCCTACGGGGTGTCCGCGCCCTGCGCGCCAGTGAGAAAAGGGTGGACACCTTGGGAAGTTTCCGTCATCATTGCCCCCATATGCCGGAATGGCGGGCCGTCTGCGTGCCCCGAGGAAGAACATGGGAAAGATACTAATTATTGATGATGACGCCTCCTTTCTTGTTCTTCTCAGTAGGTACATTGAGCAATATTTCCCCCTGCTCGAGGTGCAGACCTGCACCAATCCCCTGCAGGGGCTCCGGGCCATGAACAAGGACCTGGACCTGATGATCATCGACCTGGAAATGCCGCACCTTGACGGTTCGAAACTGCTGAAATACGCAGCCGAAACGGGAATCAGCAAGAACAGGATCATCCTCCTTTCCAGTCATGACGCGGACTACCTCCACGACCATTTTCCCATGGGTACCTGTCTGGCGGTATTGAACAAGTTCGAGGCGGGGCAGAAGGCGGTGCTGGACATGATCTTCAGCTCGCTGGAAAAAAAGGCCTCCCGATGACCGGTACTCCCTCCCCCTTCGCAACGCGCCTGGAACCCGGAGCACAATGGACGTAATTACCACCCATGTGAATGCCGATTTTGACTGTCTGGGGGCGATGGTCGCCGCAAGAAAGATTTATCCCGATGCCCTGATGGTGTTCTCCGGTTCCCAGGAAAAAAGCATGCGGGATTTTTTCCTGAAATCCACCGGATACGCTCTCGATTTCAAGCGGCAGAAGGACGTGGACCTCTCCGCCGTCACCCGGCTCATTCTGGTGGACTGCCAGCATTCGTCACGCATCGGCAGGCTTGCCGAGGCTGCCTCCAGACCGGGAGTGGAGATACACATCTACGATCATCACCCGGACGCACGGGGTGATCTCCGTCCTTCCAACGGTGAAATCCGGGAGTGCGGCTCTACCACGACTATTCTTGCCGGGATCCTGATGAAAAAGGGAATCGGTGTCACTCCCGTGGAAGCGACGCTGATGATGCTGGGAATCTACGAGGATACCGGCAACCTTCTTTTCCCCTCCACGACCGTGGACGATTACAGGGCCGCGGCCTGGCTCCTGGAGCAGGGTGCGAATCTCAATACGGTCAGTGATTTCATAACCCAGGAGCTGACCTCGGAGCAGATTTCCCTCCTCAACGACCTCCTCAAATCCATGAAAACCATCACCGTGAACGGGGTGGAGATAACCATCGCCCAGGCTTCCGTGGAGTACTACATCGGAGACATCGCCGTGTTGTCCCACATGATCCGGGACATGGAAAACCTGGATGCCCTCTTTCTTGCCGTCTCCATGGGGAATCGGGTGTATATCGTTGCGCGGAGCCGCATCAGCGAGGTGGATGTGGGCGCGGTTCTGCGGGAGTTCGGCGGAGGAGGCCACCCCCATGCCGCCTCGGCCACGATCAAGGATTTGACCCTCATCCAGGTGGTGGGTCGTCTGGAGGAAGTTCTCCGGCGTCTGGTCAACCCGAAACGCGCCGCCCGGGACATCATGTCCTCCCCGGTAAAGACCGTCCCCTCCACCGCCTTGATTTCCGAGGCCCGAGAACTGTTGACCCGCTATAACGTCAACGCCATGCCGGTGCTTGACGGTGAAAGGATGGTCGGCATCATTTCTCGCCGCATCGTGGAAAGGGCCCTCTACCACGGCCTGGGGAACGTTTCCGTCACGGAATACATGCACACCGAGTTTCTGCGGGCGATCCCGGAGACGCCCCTATCGGATATCCAGGAATACATCGTCGGCAGGGAGCGGCGACTGGTCCCGGTTTTTGAAAATGAACGTCTGGTTGGGGTCATCACGCGCACCGATCTGCTGCGTGTCATGTATGCGGGGTTCCGCGACCGGGAAAAGAACGTCTACGATATGGCCAGAGACGACATCCCGGTCCGTCGCCGCCGGCTGGACGGAATCATGGGAAAACACCTCTCTCCGCGGGTACTGGCAAACCTCCGGGAGCTGGGGGAGACGGGTGACAGGCTCGGTATTCCCGTGTATGCCGTGGGTGGTTTCGTGCGGGATCTCCTCCTTGGAAGCGAGAATCTCGATATTGATGTCACCGTAGAGGGCGACGGCATCTTTTTCGCCGAGACCTTTGCCCGAGAGCACGGGTGCCGGGTGAAAAGCCACCACAAATTCGGAACCGCGGTCATCGTCTTTCCCGACGGGTTCAAGATTGACGTGGCGAGCACGCGACTGGAATACTACGCTTCCCCGGGGGCTCTCCCCACCGTGGAACGCTCTTCCCTGAAGATGGACCTCTATCGCCGCGACTTTACCATCAACACCCTTGCCATCCGGCTCAACGCCAGGGATTTCGGGCTTCTCATCGACTATTTCTCCGCCCAGCGGGACCTCCAGGAGAAGATAATCCGGGTCCTTCACAACCTGTCGTTCGTGGAAGACCCGACACGGGTGTTTCGTGCGCTGCGCTTCGAGCAACGCCTTGACTTCCGCATCTCCAAACACACGGAAAACCTTATCCGCAACGCCGTGAAGATGAATTTTCTCAGCAAGCTGGGAGGGAAGAGGCTCCTGACCGAGCTGGTCATCATCCTCAAGGAGAAGGAGCCCCTCCGTGCGGTGGATCGCATGGCGTCCCTCGGTCTCCTCCAGTTCATCCATCCCGACCTGAAGGTGACGCCGGATATCCGGCGGATGCTGGAGGAGGCGGCAAAAATCATATCCTGGTTTGAGCTGCTGTTCCTTGACCGGCGTTACGAAAAATGGGTGGTCTTCTTTCTGGTCCTCTGCGAAACGCTCCTTGCCGATCAGTTTACGGAAACATGCAGTCGGCTTTCCCTGTCGGAACACTACCGGCAGCATCTGGTAGAGATGCGAAAACGGGTCGATACCGTTCTTGAGACGATGCAGCGCAGGGTCGTGAGGGGGCCGGAGATACGGCGGAGCGAGATTTACTTCTGGCTGGAGGGAATTCCGGTCGAGGTCCTCCTCTACCTCATGGCAAAGGCCAGGCACGACGGCGTGCGAAAATGCGTTTCCCTCTACTTTGTCCAGCTCCAGGGAATCCGCTGCGCAATCAGCGGCGACGACCTGAAGGAGATGGGTGTGCCGCCGGGACCCGCGTTCAAGAGGATTCTTGATCGGGTCTTCCGGGCCCGGTTGGATAATGAGGCGCTTACCCGTGACGACGAGCTGCGGATTGCCCGGGAGGAAGCGGAGGTGTGCCGTGGCTGACCGCATCAACAGTTCTGTGTCCCTGCGCGAGCCAAGGGGAAGACGTGACCGGTGTGATGGTAATGAGTAAAAGGCTTTTTCTGGGCGTCCCGACGGTTGCGCTCCTCTGTCTTTCCCTCCTCCTGGCGACCCCGGCACGCACCGGCACGGGCATCGAGCCCGACCTCTTGACACCGGAGGAAAGGGCATGGATTGCGGATCATCCGGTACTCCGCATCGCGCCCGATCCCGGATACGAACCGATTGAGTTTTTTTCCGAAAAAGGCGTGTACAGCGGCATTGCCGCCGACTATCTGTCCCTGATCCGGAAAAGGACCGGGTTACGTTTCCAGATTGTCCGTTTGCGGAACAGGGAAGAGATATTCACGGCCCTGCGCACCAGGAAGGTGGATGTCTTGGGAGCCGCCACCAAAACTCCCCAACGCTCGCACTATCTGCTGTTCACCCGTCCGTATCTCCAGATTCCCCTGGTTATGATTGCGCGCTCCACACCTCACGTTCGTCTGACACCGGATCACCTGGCAGGGAAAAAGGTATCCGTGGTCACCGGGCATGTTGCCGGTGATTACGTGGCCCTCGGTTTTCCCCGGATAGTTCCGGACCAGGTTCCCGATGTTCCAACGGGATTGCGCAACGTATCCTTCGGCGAGAGCGACGTTCTGCTGGAAAACCTCCTCATCGCCACCGTTCACATGGAAAAGGAGGGTATTGCCAACCTTCACGTCTCGGGCGAGCTGGGATATTACTACATGCCGGCCATCGCATGCCGCAGCGACTGGCCGATACTGAACCGCATCCTTGAAAAGGGACTGGCCGGCATAAGCGCGGCCGAAAGGGAAGTAATCTACAAAAAATGGGTGCCGTTCGAGTCCCAGGTGATGCTTCTCTCGAAATCGTCCCGGACAAGAGTACGCGCCGTTCTCGGCGTTCTTGCGCTGATCATAGCAACCATCATTGCCTGGAACCGTTCCCTCAACCGGCAGGTGGGCAGGAAAACCGCAGAGCTGAAAAAAGAACTGGCGGAACGCAGGCGTGTGGAGGAAGAGCTGCTTCGCGCCCGCAACGAGCTGGAATTCCGGGTGGAGGAGCGGACGGCTGAGCTTGCCCGTACCCTCGATGCCCTCAGGGAGAGCGAGGAGAGATACCGCCGTATCATCGATACCGCCAATGAGGGGATCTGGGTGGTGGACGGTGATTTCCGCTTTACTTTCGTGAACGGCCGCATGGCCGAGATGCTCGGCTACACACTGGAGGAGATGCTGGGAAAGAATTTTCTGTCATTCGTGTGCGACGAGGATCGCGCCGCGCAGGAAAGGGAGGAGCAGGGCCGCCGGGCGGGAAGAACGTCGCGCTACGAAAGGAGGTTCAGGCGCAAGGACGGCGAGACGGTGTGGGCTCTGGTTTCGGTCACGCCCATCATGGACTCCGAGGAGAATTTCCAGGGCTCCCTGGCCATGTGCGTCGATATCACCAGGCAGAAGCAGGCGGTCGAGGCGCTGTGCCTAACCCAGTTCGCCGTTGACAGGGTGAACATCCAGGCGCAATGGATGGACAGCGGCGGCCGCCTGTTCTACGTCAACGACGCGGCATGTGCCTCCCTCGGGTATTCACGGGAAGAGCTCCTTTCCCTTTCCATTCCGGACATAGACCCCCTGTGCACTCCGGAATCTTTTTCCGACCAGTGGCGAGAATTGAGGGAAAGGGGGTCCGTCCTCATGGAAACCTTTCATCGGGCGAAAGGCGGCCGCGTCTATCCCGTGGAAGTACGGTCCAACTATCTGGTCTATGAGGGGAAGGAATATAATTGCAGTTTTGTGACGGACATCTCGGACCGCAGGCAGGCGGAGGAGGCGCTGCGGGAGGCCCATGACCTGCTCGAAGACCGCGTCAGAGAAAGGACCGCCCAGCTGGCTGAGCTGACGGAGGAGTTGTCCCGGGCCGAAGAGCGGGAACGGAGGCGGATAGCAACCGAGCTGCACGACCAGGTCGGTCAGATGCTTGCCCTGAGCAAGATTCACCTGGAATCCCTTGACCCGTGTCTTCCTGCGGATACGTCCGCGCGGCTGCTGGACGACGTTCTCGACTATATCTGCAAGAGCATCGAGGAAATACGCTCCCTCACCTTCCAGCTGAGCCCGCCCCTTCTCTACGAGGTGGGTCTGGGGGCGGCCCTGGAAGGGCTTTGCGAGGAGCTGGAAGACAAATATTTGATTCGCACCACCTTCAGGGACGGCACGACACAGGACCGTCTTACGGAAGATTTGCGCATCGCCCTGTACCGCATGGCGCGCGAGCTGATGATAAACGTCGTGAAGCATGCAGAGGCGAGCAGAATGTTTGTGGAAGTGAAAGGCGATCCAGGTACAATTGAGATTGTCATCGAGGATGACGGAATCGGGTTCGACGTACAGAAATCCCCGTGCCGCGGCACTCCCGACAGGAGCTTCGGCCTGTTCAATGTTCAGCAGCGGGTATCCCACCTGGGAGGGACGCTCCACATCCGTTCGGAGATGGGGCGCGGCTCCCGGATCACCCTTTCCGTCCCCCTTGTGGATGACACGGCACCATCCTCCGGGAGAAGCGAATGAATATTCGAGTGCTGCTTGCGGACGATCACAGAATTGTGCGCCAGGGATTGCGGTCTCTCCTGGAAAGGGAAAGCGACATAACGATTGTCGCCGAAGCGGACAACGGCAGAATCGCCGTTCAGCGCGCTGTGGAGACGCTTCCCGACGTGGTGGTGATGGATATCGCCATGCCCGAGATGAACGGCATCGAGGCGATACGCCGCCTTACCGCCGAACATGCGGGAATACGGATACTTGCGCTCTCCATGCACTCGGCCCGGAGATTCGTGTCGGAGGCCCTGTCCGTGGGCGCGAAAGGGTACCTGCTGAAAGACTGCGCGGCCGATGAACTGGTGCGCGCCATCCGCACCGTGGCCGAGGACAAGATCTACCTGAGTCCGGATATCGCCGACCAGATTGTGAAGGATTACGTGAAGAATCTGCCCGACTCCCGGCCGTCAGCCCTGGCTGCGCTTTCCACGCGGGAAAAGGAAGTTCTCCAGCTCATCGCGGAAGGGAAAAACACCAAGGAAATCGCCTTTACCCTCAATGTGAGCATCAAGACCGTGGAAACTCACCGGCAGCAGATCATGAAAAAACTCAATCTCCAGTCGGTTGCCGGTCTCACCCGCTTTGCCATACGCGAAGGATTGACCCCGCTGGAATAGTTCCCCCTCCCGTCTCCCTCCACCTCAGGAATTCCCCCCTCCCGTATCAGGAAATACCCGATATAGAGATTCCGTCCTGTGACGATACAGTCACAGGAATCTGAACACCGCGTAGTAATGACCATCTCGGGAGGAGCCTATGAAGATTCGTTCGCAGTTCATTCTGGCAAACGTGGCGATAGTCGCCGCAGCCCTGGCAGTCACCGCCACGGTATTTCTCGGCGAGTTTCGCAGCGTCCTGAGCGAGCAGGCGCTGGAGTCCCAGGAAACGCGGCTCCGGACGTTCCGCGAACTGTTACAGAGACACGGCACCGTTTTCAGCGTCAGGGATGGGAAGCTGTTTGTGGGGGATCACGCCTTGAACGGAGATTTCTCCATCCCCGACAGGCTGAAAGAACTCTGCGGCGGTACGGCGACGATTTTCATGGGTGACGAAAGGATATCCACCAATGTCCTGAAAGACAACGGCAGCCGGGCAATAGGCACGAAGCTGACGGGACCCGCCCATGACGTCCTTTTCAGGGAGGGGAAGCCGTACCGTGGAGAGGCGGATATCTTAGGGACAACCTACTTTACCGCCTACGACCCCATCAAGGATGCCTCGGGAAAGATCATCGGCGCGCTCTATACCGGCGTGAAAAAGAGTATATTTCTGGGTTCCTACGACAAGCTGCGGTTTGTCTCCATTCTCCTCACGGTCGGCATCCTTCTCCTTTCCATCGCAACAAACTGGTTCATCATTCGCCGCCTCTTTGCCCCTCTCAACAGGATGCATGACGTGATGCTGGTGGCGGAGAGGGACGGGGACCTGACCCAACGCCTGACCTACCTGAAGGACAATGAAGTGGGAGAGATGTGCGGTTCCTTTAACAGCTTTCTGGAAAAACTTTCGAGCATTATTTCCCTCATGGCCCAATCGGCGAGCAGCGTGGCCGCCGCTTCCTCTCAGGTGCTTGCGTCTTCCGAAATGATGGCGACGAATGCGGAGGAGCTTGCGGCGCAGGCCGCCACTGTGGCGGTAGCCAGTGAGCAGATGGCGGCTACGGCAAACGAGGTGGCCGGCAATTGTTCCCAGGCCGCTCAGAGTTCCCGGCAGGCCAATGATTCCGCAGAGAGCGGTTCCCAGGTCGTGGAAAGCACCATGTCGGCGATCAACCGCATTTCCCACGGCGTCAGGGAAACGGCCCGGAATATTGAAAGCCTGGGAAATCGTGCCGAAGCGATAGGCGCCATTGTCGAGACAATCGAGGAGATAGCCGATCAGACCAATCTTCTGGCCCTGAATGCGGCAATCGAAGCGGCTCGGGCCGGCGAGCAGGGAAGGGGGTTCGCCGTTGTGGCCGACGAGGTGCGCGCCCTGGCGGAGCGAACAACCAAGGCAACCAAGGAGATAGCCGACACCATCAAATTCATCCAGGCGGAAACGCGAAACGCGGTGAATCTCATGCAGGAAGAAGTGCGGGAAGCGGAGCACGGGGCAACAGAAGCAACAAAGTCCGGAGATGCGTTGAAGGATATTCTGGAGCAGATTCAATCCGTAAGCATGCAGGTGAATCAGATTGCAACGGCCACCGAACAACAGACCGCCACCACCGGAGAGATCACCAGCAATATCCAGCAGATCACGGATGTTGTTCATGAGACCGCCAAGGGCGCCCACGAATCGGCCGGGGCAGCGGGCCAGCTTGCGGACATGGCGCGGGAATTGCAAAATATCGTGCTGCAGTTCAAGGTCGCCGTGTGAGGGGATAGGGCTCGGACAGTATCGGTGTCATGGTGAAGGCCCGCCGAGTCATCCCCGGAACACGCAGAAATGGATTACGGGAGTACAATGAACGTCACGTGGAATCTCGCAGCAAAAACAACAGCGGTATACCTCACGGTATCCTCCGCATGGGTGTATTGTACCGACAGAATTCTACAAAGATTCGCCACATCCCCCGATGAAATCACCACCCTTGCCACGTATAAGGGGCTGTTGTTTGTTATCCTGTCCTCGGGATTGCTCTACCTGCTGGTTGCCGCTTTTACCAGAAAGCAGTGTACCCGTTGCCATGCCATCCAGGAGTCGGTGAACGATGCAATCCTCATCTTTGACTCCGAAACCGGGACTGTCGCTGAGGCGAACCGGAAGGCATGTGAAATTTTCGGAGCGGAAGGGGTGGAGTATTTTCAGGATTCGCCCCATCAGTCCGCGGACGGTGCGCAGGACATCCGGTCTGCCGCCCGTGAATGGTTCGACAGGTTTCCGGCCGGTGAGCCGCAGCGCTTCGAATGGCAGACCGTATCCAGGAACGGAGCGCTCCTCTGGCTGGACGTCACCCTGAAGAAAGCGCTGATGAACGGCACGGAAAGAAAGATTGCCGTAGCGCGCGACATTACGGCGCGCAAACGGGCCGAGAAGGCGCTGCATGAAACAAACCGCACACTCAGGATGCTGCTGAAGTGCAACGAGGTGCTGATCCGTGCTGCAAAAGAATCGGAACTGCTCCAGGATATCTGCGCAATCCTCGTGGCGGAGGGTGGATACCGGTGCGCGTGGGTCGGGCTTGCGGAAAATGATATCACAGGAAGCATCCGCCCGGCGGCGCAGGCGGGGTTTCCCCCGCACTGCGACGCTCTGGCGGATATCACCGGAAATACCGGCGAAAGGGGACAGGGACCGACGGGAACCGCGGTTCGAACCGGATCGCCCTGCCTTGTGCGGGATGTGAGAACGGACCCCCGCTACGCGCCGTGGCGGGAAGCAGCCCGCGCAACCGGTTACCTGTCATCCGTATCGGTCCCTCTGGTTTTCTCGGGCAGGATACTTGGAGCTCTTACGGTGGGCGCGTCCGAGACGGACGCCTTTGACGACGAAAAAATCAATCTCATGAACCAGTTGGCAGGGGATATTGCCTACGGCATCATGTCCCTGCGGACCGCCGCCGAGCAGAGACGAATCGAAGGGGAGCTGATCATCAGTGAAAGGAATCTCGCGGAAGCACAGACGATAGCCATGCTCGGCAGCTGGGAATATGACATGGAAAAGGATGTTGAGCGGCGTTCGGACGAGTTTTTCCGGATACTGGGAATTCCTCCGGTCCCGGGCGGCCGGGCCGATGACTCCCTGTTCCAGTACATTCACCCGGATGACAAAGATTTTGTCATGAAAAATATCGTGGACACGCTTGAGAACGGGAAACCGTACGATGTGGAATACCGCATCATCAGACCCGACGGCGCAGTGCGTGTTCTCCATGCCCGTGGGAAAACCCTGGAGAATGCCGAAGGGAAGAAGAGCCGTTTTCTTGGTACTGCTCTGGATATCACCGAACGCAAGCGGATGGAAGACGCCCTCCGCGAGAGCGAACTCCGTTTCAGGTCACTGGTGGAGGCAACAAC
>JAAZOO010000142.1 GCA_012797715.1 Geobacteraceae bacterium
AAAGCCGCGGTTTGTCTTCGGCAGAGATGCCGTGTCCGGTGTCGGCAACCGTGAAGGTGGCAATCCCCAGCTCGGGATTGTATCCGGTCTCGATGTCGATACTTCCCCCCTCCGGACCGAGGGCGTCGACAGCATTATCCAGCAGGTTGATGAGAACCCGCTTGATCTGATCCCGATCCAGCAGGATGGGAGGGAGTGTCTCGTCGGCAGAGAAGCGGAAGGAAACCTGCCGATGGGACTCCTGGTAGAGGGTAACGGCCTCCCTGATGACATCGTTCAGGCTGTTGGGCGTAGGCTGGGCGGCAGGCATGCGTGCGAAGCTGGAAAACTCGTCCACCAGTATCTTCAATTCGTCCACGGACTTGATAATCATTCCGGTACACTCGTCAAACGCCTTTTCGTCCTCGCCGAAGCGGGACAGATACTTTCTGCGAAGACGCTGCGCTGAAAGCTTGATGGGAGTAAGAGGGTTCTTGATCTCGTGGGCGATGCGTCGAGCCACCTCGCGCCAGGCCGCCATGCGCTGGGCCTTGAGAACCTGGGTGAGATCGTCGAAAACGGCCACGGTGCCGATGAATTCTCCCTTCTCGTCCCGCATCACCGATAGATTGACGGACAGGGTCCGTTTCCCCTCCCGCATGCGGACATCCACATGCCTGCTGATTGTATCCTTGCCCGATTCCGCAAGGTCACGGAGAAGCCCGCGAGTGATTTCCTGCTGTTCGGGGCGGAGGACCTCCTGGAAGGGCCTGCCGAGAACCGATTCCGACGAGATGGAAAGGAGGCGCTCGGCCGACGGGTTAATGGTGGTCAGAACCCCGTCCCGGTTGACGGAGATGACTCCCGCGGTGACGTTTCCCAGAATGAATTCCATGTATCGGCGCCGCTGTTCCAGCTCCTGGTTGCTGCGGGTCAGTTCCTGGTTGGCGTCGCTGAGAGCGCGCTGGTGGCTTCGAAGGTCCTCGGTCATTTTGTTGAAGGATGCAACCAGCATCCCGATTTCATCCTCCCCTTCCCCCTCCAGCCGTACATCCAGGTTCCCTTCGGCAACCTGCCGCGTGGCCTGAGACAGCTCCTGAATCGGCGTGGTCAGACTGTTGGCCAGGTAGACGCCGAACCAGACAGCCAGAAAGATGATCACCAGGGTGATCAGGAACAGGGTCAGGATGTACCCCCCCCGGATGGGAGACTTGAGAAGCTTCAACTCTCGATACTTTTCATAGGCCCCGGACAGAAGCGACACCGTGCCTGCAAGGCTGTTCGGCACATAGTATCCAACCGCCACGACACCGACAACCCTCCGGGAACCGGAAGCGGAGAAAATCGGCACGATTCCGCGGATGATGTCGGCCTTTCCGGCGGAATTCACCCGACTGAACTCCTTCCCCGCAAGGGCCAGGTCCAGGTCCTCGTGGGACAGCCCGAGATATTCGCCGGCAGGGATATCACGGCTCACGGATCGGGCGAGCGTCTCCCGGCCAGGGGAAAAAACCTCCATGATCCCCACATTATAGTCCTGGCGGGCCTTCCCCAGGTAGTCGCCGAGCCCCTGGGCGGAACGCCTCTCCAGATACCCCCTCTCCCCCAGGACCGTACCGGTCAGGCGCCCGAAATGCAGGGCCCGGGCGCCCGCATCCCGGTAATAGGCATGGGCTATCTCCAGGGAGCCCGACAGGGACTGCTCCACCTGACGCTCCAGCCAGTTCTTGATGGTCATATTAATGAAGCTCGCCGACACGAAAAAGAGAAGTATCGTGGGAACGAAGGACAATCCGACAAAGGCGACCACGAGCTTGCCGCGCAAGCGGGAGCCGAAGGGATTGCGCCTCCGTTCCAGGATGATGCGCGCCACATTGCGGAAAACCAGGTAAACCAGGAGGATGATGAGGAGAAGGATGATATTGATAAGGCCGAAGATGAAGATATTGCCGACACCCGGCGCTGCAGGGCTGATATCGGAAAGCTGAAACTCGGCCAGAGTGAGAAAAACGATGAGAAAGAGAGACACGGCAATGATACGTGCCTCACGCTTGCTTTTCCGTGCTTCGGCTGGGCTGAACCTGTTCTTTCTCAGCTGTTTCATCCGCAATCCCGTACCCCTATCGTATCGCCCACTGTAACCGACTTACCCATCCATTTCAAGCAGGGAAAACGAGGCATTTCCCACCATTCTTTTCGCAACTCCGGCAAAAAAAAACAGCCCCGAAGGGCTGTTCGCGGAATCCGCATTCCGGAAACGTCGTTACGCTTCCGACCACGCAAGTTCCGGCGCGGAGAGGGGGGAGACCGCAGGAGCGTCGTGGCAGCCGGTTGCCTCAACCAGTTTC
>JAAZOO010000143.1 GCA_012797715.1 Geobacteraceae bacterium
ATTGCGGCAATGGTCGATACCCTCATGAAGAAGCTCTTTCACTGTATTACGAGCGATGTCAGGGGCCCGGGCCGGGGAAAGGAGCAGATAGCGCTCGTCGCGACCGGAGGATACGGACGCGGAGAGCTGAATCCCCATTCCGATATCGACATCATGTTTCTCTACAGCGGCAAGGATGGTCGCCGCGTCGAAGATATCGCCAACAAGATACTCTATTTCCTCTGGGATATGCGTCTTGACGTGGGGTACTCGGTGCGGACGATCGAAGACTGCCTGGAGATGGCGGAATCCGATATGACGGTGAAGACCGCTCTTTTGGATTCCCGATATATCTGCGGCAGCCGGCCTCTCTTCGATGAGCTGCGGAGGGTCACCCTGGCCGAGATCATGTCTCGGGGAAGCGATGCCTTCATCCGCAGGAAAATAGCGGAGCTTGAAACGCGTAGGGAAAAGTTCGGCTCTTCGGTCTATTTGCTGGAACCGAACATCAAAGAAGGGGAAGGGGGGTTGCGCGATCTGCATACCGCCCTCTGGATAGCGAAGATTCGCTTCAAGATATCCGACCCTCGGGAACTGGTGATGAAGGGCATCCTGACCGAGGAGGAACTGGAGACCTACAAAAGCTGTTTGTCCTATCTGTGGCGCATCAGAAATGAACTGCACTACCTGGCAGACCGCAGGAACGACCAATTGACCTTCGGGGATCAGAGCAAGGTCGCCTCCTTTCTTGGATACCGGGATACGGGAAATGAGCTGGGGGTTGAGGAGTTTCTGCGGGACTACTACCTTCACGCAACGCGAGTGGAGCAGTTCTGGGCGCTCATGGTTTCGAAATGCCTGCGCCGAGAAGAGAAATCACCGGGGATTCTGGGATTTCTTGTCCGACGGCACATCGGCGAGGGTTTTTATATCATGAAGGGAGAATTGTGGGTTCCCGAAGAAAAATGCATTCTGGAAAATCCGGCCCGGTTGATGATGCTGTTCGAGTATGCCCAGAAGCACGGTGTGGAACTCAGCATGCAGTGCAAGGAACTCGTCAGGAAAAACCTCCACCTCATAAACGACAGGTTTCGCCGCAGCCGGGAGGTCAATGCGTCCTTTATCGCTATCCTCCGCGGTTCCCGAGGGGTTGCGGAAACTCTCCGTCTGATGCATTACCTGGGGTTCCTGATACGCTTTATCCCGGAATTCGAGCGGGTTTACTGCAAGGCGCAGCACGACCTCTACCATATCTATACGGTTGATACCCATTCCCTTTTTGCGGTGGAGGAGATTGTGCGCCTTACCGGAGGCGCCCATCAGGAGGCGCTTCCCCTTCTCACCAGGCTTGCCGGGGAGGTGGAAAAGAGGGGACTTCTCCTGCTTTCCGTGCTTCTCCATGATATTGGCAAAGGGGAAGGCGGGAATCATTCGGAAAAAGGCGCATCCATGATTCCCACCATCGCGCGCCGCATGGGTCTGACAAAGGAAGACAGTGAGCGTCTGGAGTTTTTGGTGCGTCATCACCTCCTTTTTGCCCACATCGCCCAGCGACGCGACCTTCACGATGAGAAGATGATCATACAGTTCGCGCGCCAGATGGGGACGAGCGAAAACCTGAAGATGCTGTACCTTCTCACCTACGCAGATCTGAAGGCCGTGGGACCCGACGTCTGGACCGAATGGAAAGCGATGCTGATGGAGGAACTGTACGAAAAGACGTTTGCCGTCCTGGAGCGCGGCGACTTCAAGTATGAGGCGCGCAGCGAGCGGGTAAAGAACGTGCGAAAGAGGGTGCTGGAGATTCTGGAGAATGAATATCCGGCAGGCTTGGTCAGAGAGGAGTTGCGGGCGCTGAGTACCCGTCATGTGCTCTCCAACCCTCCTTCCACCCTGGCTGACCATGCCCGGATGTTGCTGAACCTCGGTAAGTCGGTGTTCGTTTCCCGAATCAGACACGAACCGGAAGGGGGGTATTCCACCTTCACCATCTGCACGCTGGATACCCCGGGCCTTTTCTCCATGATTGCCGGCGTCATGGCGGCGAACGGTTTCAACATTCTCGGCGCCCAGATACATACCAGCACAAACGGAAAGGCGCTCGATATCCTTCATGTCAATTCGCCCCAGGGATTCGCCATTACCGATGACGTTCGATGGGAGAGGATGGAAGACGACCTCCGCCAGGTTATCCAGGGGAAGGTGAGGGTCGGCGAACTGGTGGAAAAGCGGAACCGTCCGACACTCCTTGCGGAGAAGGTGAAGCCCCGATTCCCCACCGTGATCGAAGTGGATAATGTAGTTTCAAGCGATTATA
>JAAZOO010000011.1 GCA_012797715.1 Geobacteraceae bacterium
CTCTTAGCGAAATGGAGCGGCCACAGCCGATACTGTCCGAACCCGAAGGGTGAGTGTATCGGCTGTAGTGAAATGAGCTTAGAGCAGCACAAAGACGGCAATCGGAGAGAACGAAGGATGCCTCCAACTGCCGAATCTAGGTTTATTCTTGTTCCGGGAGAATCTTGTATGGGTGAAATAGTTCGCTTCGGCATTTCCATTGACGACAAGCTTTTGAAGAGTTTCGACCGCCTTCTCGAGGAGAAGGGGTACCTCAACCGTTCGGAGGCCATCCGCGACCTTATCCGGGCGTCGCTGGTGGAGTTGAAATGGGAAAAGGGGGAAGAAGAGACGGTGGGAACCGTGACCCTCGTCTACAACCATCATGTGCGCGACCTGTCGGACAAACTCACGGAACAGCAGCACGCCTACCATGAGCAGATTGTCTCAAGCCTCCACGTGCATCTTGATGCCCACAACTGTCTGGAAGTCCTTGTGGTGCGGGGAAAGGCGCGGGAAGTGAAGAAGATCGCCGACGAGCTTATCGGTGTCAAGGGGGTGAAGCACGGCAAGCTGGTCATGACCACCACCGGCCAGGAGCTGCACTGATCCCGGAGCGCACGCGGACCATTCCGTCTCCGGTGCCGTCGGGCGCTTCTCACCGTTTATGAGCGCCCCATGGTATTCCGGCGTTCCGCTACCGTTCTTCGCACACGTCTTTCACCCGGTCGCTGACAAGGCGATCATTCTCGTAGATCCGTTCTCGGACCTTCTTGCACCGGGTGCGGGAGTCGGTTCCCATGGGCTCCGCGATATATCCCCCGTATCCGCCCGGCGCATTGTCGGTTCTGTACACAACCGGCCGATTGTACCGGGCCGCTTCCCGCGCTCCCTGAACCGATACCTCGGCAATGGTCGCGCCGGCCAGTGCGCCCAGCGCCGCGCCGATAACGCCTCCGCGCCAGGGGTTCCGGTGATCGAGGAGCGCGCCGGCAAGCCCGCCCGCGTAGGCTCCGACACCTCCTCCCTGGACCTGGTACGGGGCGCACGCAGGTGTCGAGACAAGGGAAAGTGCCACCAGCAGAATCACTCCCGTGTATCCGTTCGTCATGGGATCCTCCTGTCCGTCCGTTGATGACCGCCCGGACTCCAGTATATCATCCCCTCGCTGTTCCACAACTCTCCCGGCGCGGCGGCCCATCTCGCAAGCCTGTACGAACCGTCTTTCCCCTTGCCTTTGTGATGTTTTGACCTTAGACTTGTTTCCACCCGGAAACCATTCGTATCACGCACCGGAATTTCCGGATGGACACCACACGTATCATATCACCGAACCGTTTCCTGTTGCTCCTGGGGATTCCTCTGGAAGATCACGGGAAACGGCATTTCCCTGCAATGCGAGAAAGGAAAAGGCAATGCCCAAGATCTATATCGTCGACGTGACAAACCGTGACGGGGTTCAGACATCCCGGCTCGGACTGGCAAAGCTGGAAAAGACCATAATCAATCTCTACCTCAACGAAATGGGAATCCACCAGAGCGAGTTCGGCTTCCCCTATACCCACCATGAAAAGAATTACATCGAAGCCAATCTGGAACTTGCGGAAATGGGCGTGCTGAGCCCCATTCACCTGAGCGGCTGGTGCCCCATGCGTAAGGAGGAGATTGAGAACGCCTTCGAGACGGGCAAGCTGAAGCATGTAAATCTCTCCATTTCCACCTCGCAGCTGA
>JAAZOO010000144.1 GCA_012797715.1 Geobacteraceae bacterium
CCAGTCATCCTCCACCGCAACCTTCGCCTCCGGGGCGAAACGGCGGAAGGTCTCGTCCCCCCGGATCTCGACCCCAAGCCTGGACAGGGTTTCAAAAATTCTCGGCACGAACCGCTCGGCAATATTCCTGTGTATCAGGAGTGTTTCCAGGGCATTGCATACACCCGGCCGCTGGGTTTTCGCGTTGATGATGATCCTCTCCGCCGTGTCGAAATCGCCCGTGGCGTCCACGAATACATGGCAGACACCCTTGTAGTGCTTGATAACGGGGATCTTTGAGTGCTCCACCACAAACCGGATAAGCCCCTCGCCTCCCCTCGGTATAATCAGATCAATGAACTCCTCCTGCTTCAGCATCTCAAGGACCCCCTCCCGATCCGTAAAGGGAATCACCGACAGTGCCGCCTCCGGGATGCCCGCCCGGGTCATGGCCTCCCGCAGAATATCGGATATGGCCACATTGGAGTGAATCGCTTCGGAGCCGCCCCGTAGAATCACGGCATTTCCCGCCTTCAGACAGAGGGCTGCCGCATCGGCGGTCACGTTGGGCCGCGCCTCGTAGATGATCCCTATCACACCGAGGGGGATGCGCATCTTTCCCACCATCAGGCCGTTGGGACGTTTCCACATGCGGGTCACCTCCCCCACCGGGTCGGGAAGGCCGGCCACCTCGCGCAGGCCTTCCGCCATGGCCCTGATGCGCCCTTCATCGAGCAACAGCCGGTCCAGCATGGCTGATGATATCCCCTTCTTCTCCGCGGCATCCACGTCCCTGGCGTTTTCATGGAGCAGCCGGGGCGTGGCCGCCACCAAGGCATCGGCCATGGAAAGGAGGAGATCGTTCTTTTCCCCCGAGGAGAGGCGTGCAACCGCGCGTGAAGCGGCCCGCGATTCGGCGGCGATGGTGCGGATTTTCTCGGCTATGGTCATCTCTCTGTTCCTCCTGATATCTCCCTGCAGGATTGTCGGCCCTTTCAGAGTATCACCAGATTGTCCCGATGAATGACCTCGTCTCCATACCGGTAGCCGAGGCGATTCTCGATGTCGCTGCTCCTGCATCCCAGAATCGAATCCAGCTCCCTGCGGGAGTAGTCTACGAGACCACGGGCGAATTCCCTGCCGTCTGCGCCGCACACGAGCACACAGGAGCCACGGTCGAAATCCCCCTCCACCCGAACAACACCCGAAGGGAGGAGGCTCTTGCCGTGGCGAGACAGTGCCACCAGGGCACCCGTATCCACGAATATCCTCCCCCGAGGCCTCAGGGTATAGGCAATCCAATGCTTGCGCCGGTTCAGGCTTTCGCCCGACGGCAGGAAAAGCGTGCCGACCTCCTCACCCGCAAAGGCACGGGCCAGGGTTCCCGGCTTCCTGCCGTTGAGGATCAGGGTCGGCACTCCATACCTGCCGACACGTTTTGCCGCCGCCAGCTTGGTCAGCATGCCGCCGGTGCCCACAGACGAACCGGCGCTTCCGGCTGCCCGTTCCACGGCTTTCGTGACCGCCTTTACCAGAGGGACAAGCCGGGCGTTCGGGTTCACCCGCGGATCTGCATCGTAGTAGCCGTCAATATCCGTCAGAATAATCAGCAGATGGGCTTCGACGAGGCTGGTCACCAGTGCCGAGAGGTTGTCGTTGTCCCCGAATTTGATCTCTTCCACCGCAACCGTGTCGTTCTCGTTGATGATCGGCACAATCCCACTGGACAAGAGCACATCAAGGGTCGCGCGCGCATTCAGGAAACGCCTGCGGTTCGCCAGGTCGTCACGGGTGAGGAGAATCTGGGCAACCTTGAGGGAGCGGGCGCAAAACGCCTCCTCGTAGGCCTGCATCAGCTTCGGCTGCCCTACCGCAGCGGCAGCCTGTTTCTGGGGAATCGTCCTGGGGCGCTCCGTGAGTTCCATTTCCGTGACGCCCGCAGCCACCGCCCCCGATGTTACGATAACTACCTCTAGACCCTTTTCGCGAACTCGCCCTATCTCCCGGGCGAGAGAGCTGAGAAAGGAGATGTCTATCCCCTCCGCATCTCCGGTCAGGACCCGGCTTCCTATCTTGATGACGACTCGTCTGACCTTATCGAGGATTTCGGATCGCATCGCACATACCACCTCTCTACGGGTATTCAGTCGGCAGGGAATAGTAGCATGATCAGTGGTGCAGGGCAAATACTACAGCCTTTTCCGCACGGTCACGGGGAGGCCGGTCCCCAAAGGCGCCCGGCGATCTCGTCGAGAAGGTCGGGAATGCCCTCTCCGGTTGCGGCTGAAACCGGAAACAGCGTGACTCCCAGTCCCGCGAATACGGGGGTCAGCTCGAGAAGCGCATCCCTGACCTCGGGGAGGGCAATCTTGTTGACGACAACGACCTGCGGCTTCTCGGCAAGCTGTTCGTCAAAGAGAAGGAGTTCCCGATTGAGCGCATGATACTCGCGGACCGGATCTCTCTCCGGTACGTGGGAAAAGTCGAGGATATGGACAAGGAGGCGTGTCCGCTCCACATGCTTGAGAAAGCGGTGCCCGAGCCCGGCTCCCCGGTGGGCGCCCTCGATGAGGCCGGGTATGTCCGCCACCACGAACGACCGGAAATCCTTGTAGGAAACGACACCCAGGTTCGGCGTCAGGG
>JAAZOO010000145.1 GCA_012797715.1 Geobacteraceae bacterium
GAGCTGGTACTTGCGCGTCCAGCCCAGCGTATGGGTGGCGGGATAGACAAGGAGGAGGCGGGGGGAGGCGCCGGGTGCGCTCACGCGGGCCGTCCGCACCGGGGGCATGCGGCCGGATCGGTGTCCGCCCTGCCGGTTGCCGAGAGCCTGCGCGTCGCGGTGTAGGCGCGGAGAAAGGTCTCCGGTTTCATCATGGCCTGGGTGCGGCGCATCACTCTGATCATGTAGGGAATCTGTAGGGGGCGGACCTGGCGAAGCCAATCGGTCAGTTTCTTGTCGCCGGCGGTGTTGAGGATGGAGCGGCGCCACGTCTCGGCGTAGAGCTCGCAGAATCGCTCTGCTCCCAGCTTCGGTTCCCACAGGAGATGGTGCATGTCGAAGTCGGCCCAGGGGAGCCCCTCCAGCCGCGACTTGTTTTCCCGGTAGGATTCGGTCCCCGGAAGGGGTGTGAGGAGGGTGAAGCCGGAGCGCTGCAGCCCGTGGGCAGCCACGAAGTTCCACAGCTCCCTGAAATCCTCCTCTTCCCAATCGAGATCAATGAGAAAATTGCCGTTGATGCCGTAGCCCAGGGAGCGGGCCACATCCACCGCTGCCAGGC
This sequence comes from Geobacteraceae bacterium, assembly GCA_012797715.1. Lineage (GTDB taxonomy): Bacteria > Desulfobacterota > Desulfuromonadia > Geobacterales > Geobacteraceae > RPRC01. The sequence goes on from JAAZOO010000145.1 coordinate 599, forward strand.
TTTCCTTGACTCCCGTGTCCTTGGTGATGCCCGACAGTCCGCGGTCGGTTGCGAACTCGAACCCCAGGAAGATATCGAAATCCTTGGCGATGGGACGCCATTCCTCCAGGAGGTCCGCGCTGCGTGAGATGAGGTCGGTGCGGCTTTGCACCAGGAGCCAGCGCTTGAAGACGCCCCGTTTCTTCAGGGCCCGCGCCAGTTCCAGGCTGCGGGGAGGGTTGTTCCAGAACAGGTCGTCGGCCACGAAGACGGCGTCGCCGGAGGTGGCGAAGTCCTCCACCACCGCGGCGATGCTCCGTTCCCGGTAGGTGCGGTCATAGAGCTGCCAGACCGAGCAGAAAGAACAGCGGAACGGGCAGCCGCGGGCCGTTTCGATGAGCCACACCGGCTTGAACAGCAGACAGTGGTAGCCGGAGCGGTGGCGGGAGACCAGGTCCCGTGCAGGCAGCGGCACAAGGTCCAGGCCCGTCCTGGCGGGGAGGGGAGGGGTGTCGAGCCAGCCGTCGGGTGTCCTGAGACGCAGGGCCGGGACTCCCTGCAGGGGGATGCCCTTTTCCAGCGCCTCCGCCAAGGCCGGGATCACCTCCTCCCCGTCGTCCCTGGCGATGGCATCGATGCTGTCGTCTTCCAGGGGGCCGTGATAGGCCATGGCCGCATGGCCGCCCACCAGGATGAATGCCTCGGGCGAAACCTTCCGGACCTCCCGGGCCGTGGCCACCACCTGGTCATACTCCAGGGCATGGAGGCAGGAAATGCCCACGATGCGGGGCCGCGTGCGGCGCACCCAGGTCTTAGCGCCGGGACGGAACCTCAGGTCTGCGATGGTGACTGCGTGGCCCCGGTTCAGGAGGGCCGCGGCCACGTACTCCAGCCCCAAGGGTTCCACGCGGAAGAAGGGGCCGAGGCCCAATTGTTCATTGCCCGGATGGGGGCGCAGGAGAAGGATGTTCATGGTCAGCCTCGCACGGTTTCCAGCTCTTCCCACCGCTGGTATGCCTCTTCAAGCCTTTTTTCCGCTTCCTGCAGCCGGTTGGTCACCATTGCAACCTCGTCTCCCGGGGTCCGGTAGAATTCCGGATCCGCCAGGTTTGCGTGAATCTCTTCTATCTCCTGCTCCAGTGCCGCGATAGCATCGGGCAACGCCTCCAGCTCCCGCTGTTCCCTGAAGGAGAGCTTGCGGGGCCTCTCCGATTGCGGACGGGCCGTATCTTTTGCCGTAGCTGTGGGCACGGGTTTCGCTGCGGCCGGCGTCTCCGCCGCCGCCTGCCGCA
>JAAZOO010000146.1 GCA_012797715.1 Geobacteraceae bacterium
GCGGACGAACTCCTCGTGCAGACCCGTGCGGGCGTAGGCAAGGAGAAGTTCGAGGAAGATATCGCCGGTCTCGGCGCAGCCACGGTTGAAGAGATTACCCAGATCCGGGTCAAGAGGATCAAGGTGCCGGCCCAGGCCCTGGAAAAGGTCATGGCGGCCCTGTCGAAAAACCCCCGCGTCAAGTTCGTGGAAAAGAACTACCTGGTACAGGCTTCCGCAACCCCCAACGACACTTCCTACCCATCCCAGTGGCACCTCCCCAAGATAGCGGCTCCTGCTGCGTGGGACATCACCACCGGCTCCACGGGCGTCTCCATCGCCATCGCGGATTCCGGAGTGGACCCGACCCATCCCGACCTCGCCGGAAAGCTGCAGCCGGGGTACAACTTCGTGCTCTCTTCAACCGATACCCATGACTTCTACGGGCACGGCACCAAGGTGGCGGGCTCGGCCGCGGCAATCAGCAACAACTCCACGGGTGTCGCCGGCGTGGCCTGGTCCAATCCCATCGTTCCCCTGGTGATAACCGATTCCACCGGCTACGCCACCTATTCGGCCATGGCCAAAGCCATGACCTATGCCGCGGACAAGGGTATCCGCATCATCAATCTGAGTTTCGCGGGCACCAGCAGTTCCTCCACCCTCCAGAACGCGGTTGACTACGCATGGAACAAGGGGACCATCGTGTTCGCATCCGCCGGCAACTACGGCACCAGCACGCTTCAGTACCCTGCAGCCTGCAACCATGTCGTCGCCGTGACCGCTACCACCTCCACCGATGCCTTTGCCAGCTTTTCCAGCTACGGCAGCTGGATTACCGTGTCGGCACCGGGATCCTCCATCCTGACCACCAGCAACGGCGGCGGATACGCCTCGGTTAGCGGCACGTCCTTCGCCTCACCCATCACCGCCGGACTCGGCGCGTTGATCCTTTCCGCCAACCCGAGCCTGACCGCGCAGCAGGTTGTGGATATCATAAAGGAAAACGGTGACGACCTGGGGACGTCAGGTTTTGACGACTATTTCGGATACGGCAGGATCAACGCTGCCAAGAGTATCTCTGCCGCAAGAAACACCGTTCCCCAGGTTGACACCACCGCGCCTGTCTCGTCCATTACCTCGCCGTCCAACGGCGCGACCGTGAGCGGTTTGGTCCCGGTCAATGTTTCCGCCACGGACAACACAGGGGTAACGCGGGTCGATCTCTATGTCAATGGGACCCTCCTTGCCAGCGACACCGCTGCGCCCTACAGCTTCTCCTGGGATACGGCCGCGTCGGGGAGCGGGACACGCTACCTGTACGCCGTCGCCTATGACGCTGCGGGCAACGCCGGGCAATCGAGCCAGGTTACCGTGACCGTCAGCGCCGCGGTAGTCGACACCGTCGCCCCGGTCGTGAGCATCACGAAACCGGCAAACGGTTCTTCCGTCACCGGGATCAACACCGTCACCATCACCGCCGGTGCGTCGGACAACGTGGGCGTAACTCGGATGGAATTGTATGTGGATGGCGCCCTCAAGAGCACGTCCGCCGTCGGCTCCATAAGCTGGACGTGGAACACGAAAAAGGAAACGACGGGGACCCACGTCATCACGGTGAAAGCCTTTGACGCGGCGGGGAATGCCGGAGCGGCGACAAGCACCGTCTACAAGTAAAAAAGGAAAAAAGAAGGGGGGCGGAAATCACTTCCGCCCCCCGTTCCTTCTCCCTTTTGTCTCTCTGCAAGACCTTACTTCCTGATCCTGCTCCTGCCGAAGAACGCCATGCCCAGCAGTCCTCCGCCCAGCAACAGGACCGTCGCCGGCTCAGGCACCTGCTCTTGGGGCGGCCCGCCGCCATCTTCCGTGGTCAGACCGGACTCGGTAAACGGTGTGGTGAATGAATGACCCCTCTCGTCCTGACCGTAGGCAATCGCAAAAGTGCCTTCCATCAGATCGGAGGCGAAAGTGACATCAACAATCGAACCACCAGTAATTCCCGTCCCCGTCAGGCTATACACGAAGATACCGAAACCGTTTGCTTCAATTCCGTTGACGGCCAGATCCGCATCATGCCAGTTGACGAAGTTATTGGAGGCATTCCCGCTCGGAATCAACCCGATAAAATCATACACGTCATCCTCGGTGAAATACCCCGCATAACCGGTTGTTTCGTCCCACGTTCCGCTGAAGACGTTTGTTCCCCCGACAACCCCCGTACCTGAAGACAAGGTTATGGCTGGTGCCGTGAAGGTTGCACCCGTCTTATTCGGTACACCGATTATCAGCAGGAGCGGGTCCAGAAGTGTCGGCTGTCCGTTGCCGTTCTCCAGTATCTGCAAAAAGTTAGGAGCAATTTCCTGTACTTCACTCCCGTACAGATAGGTGCCGGAATTGGGAGGGTTTCCGATGTGCAGGACCGCCGGGTCCAGGGGATCCGGAGTTGGAGCTGCCTGCACAACCATCCCCAAGGACAGCAGCAGCATGGCCACAAATGTAATCAGAGATTTCATGACAAACCTCCTTTCCTCTATTCCGTCAGGAATAGATTCTTTCTCTGCTCTACCTGCTCACCTCCTCTTTCCTGAACGATCAATCGTCGCTTCCTTTGTACTCTTCCACTTATTTACGATGCATATTTTGTGCTAATTCTGTAAAGATATTGAATTTATATGCTATGTGGTGCAGGGCGCTGTGCTGATGAATCGTGGTGTCAGCTATTCCGACAGTGAGATGCGCTTCTGCATGGTGCGGGTAGTGCCGCCGGCCCGGCCGGCCGGGCCCGTATCCCTGAGAAGAACCCCCAAAGTAGCGTGGGTTACGCAGTGACAATCCCCATAGGCGTTTGCACCGGATGCTCAGGGGACGCCGTTCCCTGCTTCGTGCGTTTCGACCCCGGGTGAATTCGTGTAAAAAAAACCGACACCATTTCGGTAGCGCTCTCTTCAGGATAGAATTGTCCACGGTTCGACTTCACAGGAGGAAAGAGGGGAATTTCAGGTGCAAAAAAGGGGCGGAAATGTTCCGCCCCTGTAAAACCTCTCCCATTCCGGTTCCCTTTGTCTATCGTCCCGCCTTTCTCCCGCGGAAGAGGGCCAGGCCCAGCAAGCCGCCGCCGATAAGGAGAACGGTTCCCGGTTCCGGCACCTGTTCCTGGGGAGGGGCTCCGCCGTCCGTATCGGGAACCAGCGCCCATGCCCGGCCGGTCGTTGCGTCAAGGGCATTGCCGTTTCCTATCACAGTTTCCGTGTCGTGTCCAAAGCCGGTATTGTAGGCGATCACGTTTGATCCGTTATCCTTGCCGTCCTTGGCGTAGAAATCGCCCCACATGGGTTGCCGATCGGTTACGAGGGTCCAGGTGTCAATCAAGCCATTCGGGGACGAGTCCCACTTGATGCCGTAGATGTTTCCCGGCATTCCCGGGTTCGAGTTGCCGTCTCCCGGTGTGAATGTTTTCGGCCCTTCAATCTCTCCCGTGCCCCCTATGCCCGTATAGTCCTTGATGTTGACAGAGGTGAACGGGGTATCTCCGGAGCTTACCTCGATAATCTCGTGGCTCGGCGACTTTCTGTCCACCGAAAAGGTGTAGGTATAGGTCCACAGGTTACTGTCAACGTCATACACAACAACCCAGGAAAGCGAGGCACCGGTGCTCCACGCGGCCGTACCGAAGAGACCGTCACCACTCGTGATGCTGCCGGTGTAGGTCAGCCCCCAGGCGCTTCCGGAAATGACCGCTACCAGGAGCAGTGCGAAGAAAAATTTTTTCATATGGTTCCTCCCTTGAACAGTAGTTGGAGATAGGTAATTTTATATCTCGCAACGATATATGCAATTTCTATGCAATATTGTAACAGGTCAATTTTGCGGCATATATTTCTCATCAATGGAATAGTGTAAGAAATTTCGACAGAGGGTCTCTTTCGACTCGGCAACTATCTGCAGTAGCCGTGTGGAATTCGGTTTTGTGATCATCCAACGGCATGGTTGTACGTATCTCCAGACAGCAGTCTTCACAAGTTTTAATTGCAAATGGCGTAATCTGTGACTACTATTTATCACATGTTTTATGTCGCGCTGCGCATACTATTATACGACAAGACCCGCTCCCTCATAACACTGCTGGGCGTGATATTCGCGGTGGGCCTTATCTTCAATCAGGCGGGTATTTTTCTGGGGTTGATGGAGACATCGTCGGTCATAATCGACAATACTCCCGGGGATATCTGGATTACATCGAAAAACAGCAAGAATTTCGATTTTTCGCAACCGATACCGGAGTACATCCGCTATCAGGTCGCGGCTGAACCCGGCATCGAATGGGCGCACCGGCTTATTGTGGGGTGGGGGGTCATCCGGCAGAAGGAGGGGGGCAACGAACAGCTCGAGATTGTCGGATACGATCCAGACACGGGCGTAGGCGGGCCGTGGGACATGGTGGTCGGCGACCGCAACGCGGTAAAGAACGGCAACTTCGCTATTGTCGATGAATCGGCCGAAAAACGGCTGGGGAAGATAACCGTGGGGGAATAC
>JAAZOO010000147.1 GCA_012797715.1 Geobacteraceae bacterium
CTGGAGCGTTATGCGGTGAACGTCCTGCGAAAGACCTCCCGGGCCATGGCCGGAATCCCCGTCGGAAAGAGGGTGTCGGTGTACTATGCCGAAGGGGTGGACGGCCTTGCTACGGAAGGGGAAGGCTCCATGCATACCCAGCTCATCCCGCTCAGCGGAGGAAGAAACGTCTGTCGGATGAAGGAACCAGCGACATGGGCCTGGAGCGGATTACCATGGAGCAGCTCCTCACCTACGACCCGGATGTGATCCTGGTGAAGGAGAAGGCCTGCTACGAGCGGATAGCGAAGGATGCGCGGTGGAAGAACCTGCGCGGCGTCCAGTGGCTGTCCAACCTGCTCCATCCGGATCGCTATACCTTGGATATCGTGAAGGAGACCAGGGGAATTTTACTGTTTGTTTTTCAACAGAAAACTATCGGACCGCGAGGTGCGGGAAATACTTCACCGGTGAGAAAAGGTCCGGCCAGGATATTCCATCCGGACCTTTTCGGGGACTGGGACATGGAGAAGGAGATGCGGGCGTTTTATTCCGAGGTTTACGGCAAGACGATAACGGAGCGGGACGCGGAGAGGATCCTCCGGAATCGTCCGCCGCTGTAATTCAAGTTGCGAAGCTTGCGGACAGGCCGGACTGGATTCTCGGCCTCATGCGCATGGCCAACATCATCCATCCCGAGATATTCCATTTTCCGATGGACGACCTTGCAGATGAGTTCTACGAGGAATTTATCGGCGTAAAACTCCCGTCGGCACGGCGGGGGAACTCCATCAACCACCCCGAGGATTTGAATAAGCCGCGCCCTGACAACCAGTTTCGCTACCGCTCCTCCATCTCCACGCTGACGATGTCCACATCCGGCCGTTCCTCCACCAGCCATTCCTCCAGCTCCTCCAGGAGCGAACGGGCGCCGGCGCGGCTTCCGCTCACCGTAACAAAGGCGAGGAGTGCCGAGCCGTGGACATCCTGCATGTCAACTTCCGCGGCCGCCACGTTGAAGGTATTCCGCGCCCTGGCCAGGATGCTCTTGACAATGCCCCGCTTCACCTTGAGGGAGCGGCTCGGCAGGTGAAGGTGAAATACCGCGCTGCAGACATGCATACTTAACTACCCCTCCCTGAAACGGCTTCGCCGTAATCTCACGAAAATCTCCAACAATTTCCCGGCACGAAAACACCAGACCTGCCGGGATTTCAAAACCTGGCGGGTCTCCCCCGCATCGGGTATACTGGATGTCGCGACTCCCCTCCTCATCGAGGGAAGAAATCTTGAAGTCAAAGGCGGTGTTCCATGCGCAACCTGATTCCATTCCTGATCTTCTTCGGGCTGCTCCTGCCCGCCTCGTACAGCAACGCAACGGATGTCCGGGATGATCGGCAGGCGCCTCCAACCCCACCCGTAGCCCAGGCGCCATCCTACCCGAAGATCGTCCTCTATTCCACCTCCTGGTGCCGTCACTGCCGTGAGGCCAGAGAGTACCTCGCCGCCAGGAACATCCCCTTTGTCGAGCTGGATGTGGAAGCCGACGAAGAAGCCCTTGATACGCTTATCACGAAATACGGGACCAAGCGGGTCCCGCTGGTGGTCATCGGCGATGACGATGCCGTTGTCCGAGGCTTCACTCCCGAGTCCTTGGAGAAGGCCCTGCAGTCGCGCATGCCGTAACCCGCCATCCAGGAGACCTCCGGACCATGTGCCTGATCCTCTTCGCCTTTCGCCATCATCCCCGCTATCCCCTGATCATAGCCGCAAACCGGGACGAGTTCCATGAGCGCCCCACCGCCCCGGCTTGTTTCTGGGACACCGCTCCACCCATCCTTGCCGGACGGGATCTCCTGTGCGGCGGAACATGGTTGGGCGTATCCAGGGAGGGGAGATTCGCGGCAGTGGTGAACTACCGGGATCCCGACGCCCGCAGGGACGATGCGCCGTCCCGGGGAACCCTGGTCACGGAGTACCTCCTGTGCAGGGAGCCGAGCGATGATTTCCTTGCCGGACTGCGAAAAAAGGCCGGGCTCTACTGCGGCTTCACCCTCCTGTTCGGGGATACGGACCGCTTGTTCTGCTTCTCCAACCAGGGAGAAACGCCTCCCCTCGTTCAGCCGGGAATCCACGGCCTGAGCAATCACCTTATGGACACCCCCTGGCCCAAGGTGGTGCGGGGGAAAGACCGCCTGAAGCAACTCCTTTCCCATGACCGGGAACCTTCCGTCCCCCAGCTGTTGGACCTTCTCACCGATCGCTCCCTGCCGGACGACCATCTCCTCCCCGATACCGGCGTCGGGCTGGAAAAGGAACGCCTCCTCTCCCCCCTCTTCATCTCCGGCGCCAGCTACGGCACCCGCTCATCCACCGTGCTCATCGTGGGGGGGGACGGAACGGTCAGTTTCACGGAACGCACCTGGCACGCCCCCCCCGGCCACGACACAACGGTTTCCCATCGCTTCCCCATCAAGGAGAGCCTTTCGCAAAAGTCTTCCCCCTCCCTTGACGGGAGGGGGTCAGGGGATGGGTGAAGCTACGACCTGCCGAGAGGAAGGAAACGCCCCCACCCTAGCCTTCTCCGCACGGGGGGAGGGGACTCCTATGGGCTGTTCCCGGCCGTGCACGAGCCGCTGCAGCAAAGGCGTCACACCTTGTCCCAGTTGTCGATGCCAATCCCCGTCAATCCCTCTCGCAATTCGCGGTACGCCGCATCGACCAGCCGCAGCCTCTCTTCCGCTTCGCCGCCGGTCACGGTCAGGGTGATGTCCAGTTCCGGGGTTTCGCCCAGGGTTCTCGCCAGGGATTTGATGTAGACGCGGGGGTGCCGGGGAACGACGCGGCTCAGGACCGGTTCCATGACGGACTCGTCGTTGCAGCGGACCGTAACTGCCCGCGTCAGCGAGCCGCCGTCACCAAGCTTTTCGTCCAGAAACGACTGGAGCGAGGCAGTGATAATCCCCTTCAACTCGGACGGAACCCCGGGCAGACAGATAATGGTGGTGTTTCTCACTCGAAACAGAACACCGGGTGCGGTCCCCACCGGGTTGTGGAGCGGCTCGGCCCCCACCGGCAGCCAAGCCATCTTCTCCCGCGCCGGATTGAGCCCCCCCTCCGCCATGATCCCTCTTGCGTGGAAGTCGTCATAGCTGTCCTTGACCATCTGGCGTGCCTTCTCGTGGAGACAGAGCTCCAGGCCCGCGCCTTCGGCTACGGCGGCAACGGTCAGATCGTCGGCCGTGGGGCCGAGCCCCCCGGAGGTAAACAGGATGTCAACCCCCCGCTCAATGGCGGCCCGTGTGGCAGCGGAGATTTCCTCGGGAATATCGCGCAGCATGGTCGCCCGGGCAACGTATCCGCCCCGGCTGGTAATCAGCTTGCATATCCAGTTGGTGTTGGTGTCCTGGATATCCCCTATGAGAATTTCATTCCCGACAACCAGAATTTCTACGGTAACCGGTTTCGACATGGAGCCTCCTTTTGTCCAAGTCTGATGAATCCACATAAACCTTCAGTCACAGAGGACGCAGAGGAAAAAGGAATGGCTTTCTATCTTCCCCAACCTCACCCGAAGGGAGACAGGGTATTTGCGCCACTTCATTTTTCTCTGGAATCTTTGTGCTCTCCATGGCAGAAATTGCCCTTTTCATGGCCAACGGAAAAAGACAAGCCCCACCCTGCGTACAAGGCAGCGGACAGTAGTGTACCACAAAAGAAGAAAATTCGATTCATGAAGAAGAGAGGAGCGGGGCGAGGACAGGGGGGTCAGGGGGGCACCGGCGGCGTGCAAACAGGCTACCCGGTGCCGCTCTTGGTGATGAGGATCACTCCGATGCAGACCAGCACGGTTCCGGCCCAGCGCAGGGGGGTGACCACCTCGCCGAGGAAGTACTGTGACAGGAAGGCCACCAGCACGTAATTGAGCGCCTGCATGGGAAGGGCCACGGACAGGTCTTCCCAGGAAAGGACCGCAAGCCACAGGAAAAAGAACACGGCCAGCATGGCGGTGCCGAACACCAGCTTGGGGCTGGTGAGGGCCTGGTAGGCCGCAGACAGGATACCGCGCAGACTCATGGCCGATATATCGCCCAGTTCCTTCATCCCCTTGGTCAGCAGGATGTCGCCCACCGTGCCGGCGGTGACGGCGAGCAGCATCACGATAACGGTTTTAAGCATATACTTTTTTCCTCTCCGCGGTAATTCACCAGACGAATCCCCTCCTCCCTGATGAGCGCGAGCACCCTTCTGCTGATGAGCGCGGCCAGTTCATCCTCATGGAGATAGTCGGGCATCCAGGCCGACAGTTCGGAGTCCGGTTTGCAGCCGGGATGAAAGTAGATCTCCGTCAAGCTGTCTTCCATCCTCGCCAGCACCTGCAGCAGGTACCCCTCTGTCATCCTTCCGGAATGGAGAAGCCCTTTCACCTCATCGCTGTGGGAGATGCCGAGCCTTTTCAGTACCGGCCGGCAGTGTCTCGCCAGGCAGCCGAAGATGAGTGCGTCGAGAACCCTCCCCACCCTTCTCTTTCCGCGGCCGGCCCGGTCCCGCAGCAGACTCTCCCTGGTCAGGCGAAAGCTGGTGATGCCGTACCTCGGCATCAGGTCGGTCAGGATCTGGAAGACGGTGGGATGCATGTGGATGTTCAGGTGGCCGTCGATATGGGACAGGGGTAGCCCCGTTTCCCGGAAGCGGAGGATCTGCGCCTCAATTTCCCGCCTCAATTCTCTCTTCAGGGATTCAATGAAAAAGTAGCGCACCCCCGCCCTCACCGGGTCCCTGGTAAAATTCCCCTCCACATCCACGAGACCGGGAATCTCCCGGGGCAGGGACACGGCCTTCCCCTGCACCAGGGTCAGGTGCAGACCGACCTGGAGCCCCGGGTTCTCCCGGGCAAGGACGACCGCTTCTTCGAAGGACTTTCCTCCGACCATGAGCGACGCACTGGTGAGGATGCCCTCCCGGAAGGCAGTGATAACCGCCCGGTTGGCTCCGGGCGAGAGGCCGAAATCATCGGCATTGATAATGAGCTTCTTCATTGTCGGGCTGGGGAATCGGATTCACGTCAGGGGCAGCTTTTGCATTCCTTCCGTTTCTTCATGTAGGCCAGGTACTGGGCGCCTTCCTTGAGAAGTTTCTTGCGGTCCTCGCTGCTGGTGATCATCTTCAGCACACTGCGGGCGATGTACCGGGGACGAAAGTAGAACTTGTTGTAAATGGCCTCCACCGCGTCGAATATCTCCCGGTTGGAAAGGTCCGGGTAATTGATGACACAGGTCTGGTGGCCGGTGTCGTCCAGAAAGCTGTCCGAGGCTATCCACCCCTCCCGTTGTGCCATATCGTAGAATTCGGTTCCCGGGTAGGGGGAGGCGAGGGACGCCTGAATGGAGTTTATGTCCAACTGTCGCGCAAACTCGATGGTCTCCCTGATGGTCTCGCGGGTCTCTCCCGGCAGTCCCATGACGAATGCCCCGTGCACCGACAAGCCGAGTTTCTTGCAGTTGCGTGTGAACTCCAAGGCCTGGGCCTTGGTCACCCCCTTTTTCACGTTTTTCAAAATCTGGTCGTTGCCCGACTCGTACCCCACCACCACGTGGCGGAGACCGCCGTCCCGCATGGACTTCAGTGTCTCGTAATCGCAGTTGGCACGGACGTTGGCGGTCCAGGAAACCCCCAGCGGCCGGATCCTTTCAGCCACGGCGCGGGCATGTTCCCGGTCGGCGGTAAAGGTGTCGTCGTCAAAGGAAATCTCCCGGACATCGGGAAGGTTATCCCGGATCCACTTCACCTCCCGGTAGACATTATCAGCGGAACGGGTGCGCATGGTGCGGCCGGAAAAGGTCTGGGGCCAGAGGCAGTAGATGCAGCGCGACGGGCAGCCGCGGCTGGAATAGATGGAGACGTAGGGGTGGAGAAAATGGGGGATAATGTATTCCCTGATGGGGAGATCCCGCTTGTATATCTCGCTTACGAAGGGAAGCGCATCCAGGTCGGAAATGGGAGGCCGGTCCGGAGTTGAAAAGACCGTGCCGTCCTTCCGGAAGCTGATGCCGTCCACCCGCTCCCATTCCCTCCCCTGGCACAGCTCCGTGATGGAATAATCGAACTCCCCGCGGCAGACGATGTCCACCGCCTCACCGGCGCGCTGCAGCGATTCCTCGGGAAGCACGCTGACATGGGGCCCGGTGAGAACCGTTACGATGGAGGGCGTGCGTTCCTTGATGCGGCGCGCGGTCTCCACATCGATAGCGAAGGTCGGGGTCGAGGTGTACATCACCACCATATCGTAGTCGGCGGCAATGGCGATGCAGTCGTCCAGAGACAGCTTCTGCACCGGCGCATCCACCACCCGGCTCCCCTCGATCATCCCGGCCGGAAAACAGAGCCACGTCGGGTACCAGAAGGAGGTGACCTCGCGGGACGCCTGGTAGCGGGCGCCTGCGCCGCCGTCGAAGTCTTCGAAGGTGGGGGGATTCAGAAATAACGGTTTCATGGGTACTCCTGTCTGCGATTCTCATCCATACCAATGCCCGGAGCCACGGAATCGTCAGCCCCGGCCATCAGAAAAGCAATCAGTTACAATAAAGAGAGGCTTTCTTTTTGTCAAGGCGAAAGCCGAACCTTTCCCGAGTCTTCACCGGATTGCGGCGGCAACGATTCTCTGCTACAGTACCGGACACTACGCACCATGAGGATAGGGAATGGAAAAAAAATGCATCGGTCTCGTCGTGGCCATGCCCGAAGAAGTGCGTCCCATTGTGCGGAGGCTGGGGCGCTTTCGCAGAGAGAACGTTGCCGGCTTCCCCTTCTATCGTTTCACCGGAGACGGGAGAGAGATAGCACTCATCCAGTCCGGAATGGGAACGAAGAAGGCCTGGGCGGCAACCACCGCCCTCATTGACGCGACGCAGCCCGCCGTCATTATCTCGGCCGGACTCGGCGGAGGTGTCCGGAACGGCCTGGCAACGGGAGACGTGGTAGTGGGCGGCCGAATCATGACTCTGCGGGAGAATTCCGTTGACGACGGCACCGCCATCGACAATACCCGGCTCGTGCGAGACATCGTGGACAGCCTCCCGGCCGGTCCCTTCAGGATCCTCGAGGGCTGCATCGTGACCTGCCGCGGGATTCTGCGGAAGGAAGAGGCACGCCGGATACTCCCCGGGGAAATCACGAACCCGGTGCTGGATATGGAAACCGCTGCGGTGGCGCAGGCAGCATCCCGGGAAGGCATCCCCTTTCTTTCCCTGCGCGCCGTCAGCGACGCCGGCCACGAAGAGATACCCTTTTCCCTCCAGGAGATAACGGACCGGAACCTGAACATCAGCATCTGCCGGGTGATTGCGGCCATACTGCGCAAGCCGCGCCTCCTTCCCCAGATGATGCGGCTGGCACGGAACGCGAAAACTGCCGGCAACAACCTGGCCACCGTTCTGGAGAGGCTCCTCCCGTGCCTGTGACACCCATGGATTGCATCCTCTTTGACCTGGACAACACCCTCTATGCTCCGGAGCAGGAACTCTTCACCCTCATCGATCAGCGCATCAACAGCTATATGGTGGAGGTGGTCGGTATCTCCCGCGAGGTAGTCGACGATGTGCGGCGAAGCTACTGGCAGCGTTACGGCGTCACCATGCGGGGCTTGATGCGCCACCACGGCATCGACCCGGAAGACTATCTCGCCTATGTCCACGATGTGGACGTTGCCGGGCGCCTGCGTCCGGATCCGGAGTTGCGCAGGGCCTTGGAAACCCTGCCGTTACGCAGGGTTGTCTTCACCAACAGCTCCAGCGACCACAGCAGGCGGGTCTTGTCCGCCCTGGGCCTCGGTGATACCTTTGAAGAAATCTTCGATATCCGGGTTGCCGGGTACCTGCCGAAACCCTGCCCGGAACCATACCGGGCCGTGCTGTCCCGCCTCGGCGTACCGGCACAGCGCTGCATCATGGTGGAAGACTCCCCCGGCAACCTGAAAACCGCCAAGGAACTGGGCATGGGCACCATCCTGGTAGGCGCCTGCGACCGTCCTCCCTTCGTGGATGTCACCGTGCCGAGCGCGGTTCATGTTCCGCAAGCGCTGGACTACTGGACCGGCTCCAAAAATTTTTACTGAATCTGCACTCCCCCACGGCATGTCCCTGCTTCCAGCATGCCTGTGTGATGAGCGTGTCACCACCCTGCCTGCTTCCGGGAACATTCCACGCGAAATCCTTGACTCAGGCGCTCAGCTCTGGAAGAGTGTAACGGAAAACGCATACAACGCCTTCCCTCACGGCAAAGGATACGGAGCCGGCCATGGCCTCTCTCGATTTTGAACAGGAAAAAAGCTCTTTCAGAAAATACTACGACAGCAACCGGAAGCATTTCACCGACGCCAAAAACGCATATATCCGTATTATCAATTCACTCATGAGGCGCTCGGACGTGGTTCAGGTAACGAAAATCGAAGGCCGGGTCAAGGACAAAGAGGAGTGCATCAAGAAATTCCAAAGCAAATATCTGGGCACGCTCGAAGCAAATGAGCAACCCTTCGAGATCAGGGATTTCATCTCCGATCTGATCGGCATCCGCATCGTATGCCTCTACGAGGACCATATCCCCCTGGTGTCGGAGGTGCTGCAACGGCACTTCACGATTCTCGACGTTACCGACAAGATATCGGCCGTGGAAAGCACCGAGGATTCTTTCGGGTACAAGGGCCTGCACATGGACCTGGCCCTCAATAAAGAAATGGCGTCTCTGCCCAAGTATCGTCCCTATGCGGACTGTCCCTTCGAAGTGCAGATCAGGTCTCTGATACAGGATGCCTGGAGTGTGCTGGACCACAAGATAAAATACAAAAAGTCGATCCCCATTGATCTCAAACGCCGTATCAACATTCTTTCCGCCCTGTTCGAGCTGGCCGACCGGGAATTCAAGGAAATTCGCAACGCTACCGCGGAACTGATGCAGCAGGCGACGGTATCGCCGATCAGCGACCCCCTCGACGACGCTCGAGAGGCACCGGCTCAGACAGCAACGGCGACCGGGTCAAAAACGGTGAACGTTTTCAGTTTCCTTCGTATCGCGGGGCATTTCTTCAGGGATTTCGAATTCGAAGACGAGAAGGTGGACGATTTCGTCCAGGACATCCTGAAACTGAACAACGGCTTTCAGAAGTCTGAGTTGCAAAAGTGCCTGGCAGAGAATGTGAAAATTGTCAGAGAGTACCGCGACCATTTCCTGACGGAAAACCCCGGCAAAACCTTCAGTCCCTACACCTCGATACGGCACTGCCTGTACCTCTACGATCGGGAAGCCTTCGGGAGGATTTTATCCAGGGGGCCGAGGGAACGTTTTTCATTCTGGCTGAAAGTATCCCAAGGGAGTTCCGCCTGACGTGCCCCCGCAGACGGGTGCCTCGCCAGGAGCGGCATTGTCACCGCCATGGCCGGGATGCTGGCGGCCGCGCGCTGCACCAGGAGGTATCAGGTCTTTGCGGAAAAGGAAGACTGGTGGGAGAGACACCCGGAACCCATACGGGAATGACCCTTACCACCATCCCGCTGATGGTGCCCGGGAGAGGATGCTCACCGGCGGGTACCGGAGCATTCTGGAGACCATCTGCCCACGCACCGGAGGAGACATGAAAAGGGTGCCAGGAATTGAAACCATGACGAAACATGTATCGAAAAAACTATGTGCCTGGGGAATCCTGGGTTCTCTTTTCCTCACGCCCGTACCGGCCCTGGCCCTCTCCACGGCACAGGTTTTCGACACCGTCAAGGAATCCGTTGTTACCGTACAATCCCTCGATGCCGCCGGCACCCTGAAGAATCAGGGGAGCGGCGTCCTCATATCCCGGGATACCGTGGCAACCGGATGCCATGTCCTGGAGGGGGGCGCTTCCTTCCGCGCAGGCAGAGGCGCACGCCTCGTGCCCGCCATTCTCTCTGCTGAAGACGGAGATACCGATATCTGCCTCCTCACTGCCCGCGGAATCACCGGAAAGCCGGCTGAAGCGGGAACTTCACAGGGTCTCAGGGCAGGGAACCGGGTCATCGCCGTCGGAGCGCCCGCCGGTTCCGAACCGTCGCTTTCGGAAGGCTCTGTCGCAAGGCTGCGGGGCGGGCCTCCTCCCCTGATTCAGACCACAGCGCCCATCTCGATGGAGATGAGCGGAGGAGGACTGTTTGACACGGAGGGAAGGCTGGTCGGTCTGAGCACTCTGTACAAGTCCGGAGAGAATACCCTGTATTTCGCCCTTCCCGTGGAATGGATACGGGAGGTGAACAAGGGTGGAAATCCCGCCGCAGGGAGGAGGGGCGAGGTCGAATGGCTGAAGCGTGCGGTCGCTCTGGAAAAAGCAGGGGACTGGGGAGGACTTCACAGGTGGGGGGTGGAATGGTCGGAAAAGATGCTGTCAAGCGCCGACGCCCTGTATTTTATCGGCATAGCCTCCCTCCATCGGAAACGCCTCCATGAGGCAGTCGACGCCTTTCGCCGGTCGCTGGACATGGTTCCGCACCATGCCGAAGCCTGGTACAGCCTGGGCGTCGCATACAGTGGTCTCAAGCTCCACGATGACGCCATCGAAGCCTACCGCCGGGCGCTCCGCATCAAGCCCGATATGACTGACGCCTGGGTCGGCCTGGGAGTCACATACGCCATGACAGGAAACCCGACGGCAGCCATGGGTGCTGCCCGTGAATTACGGCGTTTCGACCCTTTCAACGCCGATATCCTCCTGAAGATGATCCCTTCCCGCCGCTGATACCGCTGGAACGACTCGCTTTGTATCGAACCGGAACCCCGGAAGCCGCGCAAACGGGTTACCCCCCCTTTTTCCCCGCAACGGGAGAGTACGGATAATCGCGCAGATGCTCCGCCAATTCCTCCCTGCTGTACCGGTTCGTCCGGCGAACCACGAGAACGGTTACGATAACCACCGGGAGGGTGAACATCAGGATCCCGGTGAGAGCCATGAGATTTTCCCCGATACGGATCGTTACCGCGTAGTTGAACACCAGCACAGACAGATAGAGAACCGGCCCCAGAAGGGAACGGAAAGGCAGGTTGACGATCCCCGCGGGGCGCTCCACCCTTTTCCCAACCGCGGCATCGATGCGTTGCAGAGCGAACACCAGAAGGAAGCTGACCGTCAGCCAGCCGATGTAGTTGGAAAGGGGAACGCCGAAATGGATCCCCGGCTCGCGGTAACCGTATATCTGTCCCAGAAACCAGCGGTGTCCCTGAAGCGCCACCGGATCTATCACAATATCGAGAAAGGTCTGGTAGAAAGACGCGAGGAGCAGCACGGAAAACGACCGGCGCAGGGAGCGTGTCTCCAGGGTGACCAGGTTCCAGCGGAACGCCTTGACGGGAGAGACCGTCAGGAGCGCCGCGGTATAGCTGCAGTAGGTGAGGAACACATAAGAAAGCGAGTCGAAGAACGGAACGCCCGCAATCCAGAGTTCCCGCGTTTTCGTGGTGTCGATGTAGTAGTACCACCCGTAGGGAATGCCGGTGTTGATGGAGCTGAACTCCGAGGCAAAGGCTATCAGGTAGCCGAACACGGTGAAACAGAAGGTCTTCTTCCAGCCGAGGTGGGTGACGGACGCCACAAGATAGACCAACAGGAAGGCAAAGACATAGGGCCGCAGAGTAACCGTTCCGACAGCAATCCGCACGATATCTTCCATGGTTCCCCTCCCAATGAGAAAAAGGCGCGGTCAGTGCCGCGCCATACATTTTTCGTTCCGTAACGGCACGGGGCAGCGTACCGGAAAAGATCCTACCGGTCAGAACAGGGTGCCGATGACGCTCCCCAGCACGGAGATTGCCCCACTGTCGCCGAGGCCTTCGACCGCCTGTTCGGTCTTCTTCATTGTGGCGGTTACGTCCCGGTACAGCGTGTCCTCGTTCACCAGCTTGCCCAGGGTCCCCTGTCCGCTGTTGATCTTATCGGTGATCTCCTTGATATTCTTCGAGGCTCCGCTCAGCTCGGCATACAGGGCCTTGTCATTGACCAGCTTGCCCAGGGTCCCTTCACCCCGGTTGATTTTCCCCGCGATCTCCTTCACATCCTTCATGCTCTCATTCATGCTTGCCAGAGCCCCCTTTGCCTCGTGGTAGAAGGAATCATCCGTGACCAGCTTGCCGATGGTCCCCTCCCCCTTTTCGATCCTGGCCGTGATGTTTTTCAGGCTCGCGGTCACCTCATTGGTATTGCGGTACAGGGACTTGTCGTTCAGAAGGAGGGCAAGGGAGCCGTCTCCCCGATCAAACTTTCCGGTAATGCTGTTCAGGTTGGCCAGAGAACTCTTCAGATTTCCGCGATTTTCGTCCAGCATTGCGGAAATCTTGCCCATCACCTCCTGCTGGTTCCGGTTCAGGTTCGTGACCAGGCCCTGTGCATCGGAAGCCAGTTCGCCCAGGCTGCTCATGACGCTGTCCACGGTGGCGGCATCCTTTCCCTGAACCGTGGCTCCGGGAGGGAGGACGGCTGCCGCAGGGGAGCCGAAGGAAAGACCGAGGAACTGCCCTCCCAGGAGATTGGTCATGCGCAGACTCGCCACACTGTCGGCCCTGAGTCGGGTGTTCTTGTCCACTTCGAAATCGATGCGCACCCTGCCGTCGAGCACCGTGATACCGGTAATTTTCCCCACGTCAACGCCTGCGAGCCGCACTGCATCCCCAACCTTGAGACCGGTCACGCTGGTGAGAAAGGTGCGGTAGGGAACGGATTTCTCAAAGGGGTTCCATTGCCCGCCCAGCTCCAGCAAGACGCCGAAGATGATGAGACCGAGCACAAAAAAGAGACCAACTTTTTTTTCAATTGAAAGCGCCATGATGTCTGCCTCCTACCTCTGCCGTGTCGCAGGGAAAAACCTGGCCGGCGACGGAATAAATACATAATGTCGAAATGCAGTAGGGTGAAATTTCGGGCCGTTCCCTTCTTCCCGCTACAGCAGCAGACGAGTCAGGAAATAGTCCGCTATCAAAATAAGGATAAAGGAAAGCACCACGGCCCGGGTCGTGGATCGGCCGATGCCGCGCGCCCCTCCGGACGTCATGAACCCCACATAACAGGAAACCAGGGAGATGATGCCCCCGAAGGCAAAGGATTTAATCAGGCCGGAGCCAATCTCCCGGAACTTGAGCGCGGTCTTGAGACTGTCGTAGTAGGTGGCGTAGGAGATGAATATCTTTGGGTGGAGGTGGCTGATCAGGGCGCCGCCGGCCATGCCCACGCAATTGGCATACAGCGTCAGGGCGGGGACGCAGATCAGACACGCGATGAGGCGGGGCATCGCCAGGTAGCGCACCGGATGGATATCAAGGGTCTTGAGTGCGTCGATTTCCTCATAGACCTTCATCACGCCGATCTCTGCCGCCATTGCGGAGCCGACCCGGCCCGCCACCAGAAAACTGGTCATGACCGGACCCAGTTCCCGCACCATGGAAAGGCCGACGATGGCGCCAATAATGTCCTGGGTCCCGTACTTCTGCAGCTCGGAACCGGTCTGGAGCGCCAGGACCATGCCGACGAAGAACCCCATGACAGAGGCGATGGGCAATGTTTCATAGCCCATGATGGACATCTGGGTCAGGATGCTCTGCAGATTCCGCGGCGCTTCCCGAAAGAAATAGACCGTCTGGAAGAGAAGCCGCAGCATCTCGCCCACAATCTGGAAGAAATAGAGGATTTTTGCGCCGATCTTCTCCAGGATTCCCATCACAACCCGCTCCTTGCGTCCATTCTCGTTTTCTGGCCGGCAGGCAGCTCCGGCGCCCCCCACTCAACACCGAAAGGGAGCCAGAAAAAGCTCAGTTTCCTCTCCTCAAGCCGTCTCCGGTACCGGATCAAACCTTTCAGCAGTGCCACATCGGTCCGGTGCTTTTCCGTCCGGAAGTAAAGAAAGGGAAAGAACTCGATGGCCAGATCGTCTCCTCTCCTCTCATGCCAGTACAGGTTCCAGAGGAAAGAAACCGCCGAATCCCCCGCATCGTTCCATTTCTGCACATAGAGACGCCACAGGGGCGCCCAGTTCTTTTCAATTCCTTCCTTGTTCAGGATCGGTTCAACCGGGGCGGGAAAGGTAACCGACTTCACCCGGCGCTCGTCTTTCCGGTAGGTGAAAAGGGGCCAGGCGGCAATCCGCCGCCGTTCCAACCCGTCCACGGTCCACGTCTCCCGGTTGTCCGAATAGAGAAAAAAAAGAAGCCGGTCCCGTTCCTGCTGGAAACTCTCCGTGTTCATCTCCTCATGGCTGTAGAGCGGCCAGAGATACCAGCGCTTCACCCTATGCTTCCGCCGATCCTCGCTGAAGAAGGGAAGAAAACGGTCCAGATTCCTGGATTCACTCCGGATGGTTGCAACGAACGGCCAGAAGTAGTCCCGTTCTTCCAGCTTCTTCTCCCGATCCGATACATAACCGAAAAAGGGCCAGAGGTAGTGACGTTCGGAGCGTTTCGGCGATTCGGAGGACGTATAGAAGGGAAAGAGGTAAAACTTCCGTTCCGGACTGTCGGTATCGAGGCCCCTTTCCTCCTGAAAGAAGACCGGCCACAGGGCGAATCGCTTGCGGTAGATGCCTTCCTTTTCCGATGCTCCGTACAGCGGCCAGAAATGGAATCCGCTCTCCTTTTCACCGGATATGAGGGAAAAAAACGGATACAGATAGTTCCTTGTCTCCGTGCCGTTCTTGACGGTCCTCCCGTAGAGGGGAAACAGGACATAATGGTATTCATCCCGCCAGAACCGTTCATAGATATCCCCGTAGAACGGGAAAATCGATGTATAGGGGCCGTACTTCTCCGATGTGCCGGAAATATAAAAGGGGAACACCATGGTTCCCCGCCGCTCCGCCTCGCCCGGACGCGGCGTCCGCTTCTGGAACAGCTTCAGGACCTGCAGGTATTCTCCCTCGCCGCCGGAGTCATCGGACGCAAGGGGATAGAGGTAGTCGGTCCGCAATGAATCACCCGTCTCCGTTCGATAGAACAGGGGCCGGAGCGCCGTATCCGTGGCGCCCCGGCTTTTCTGAAGCTTGAACAGGGGGCCCAGGATGGAAAGATTGCTGAACCCGTCCCGGGGACTTTCCCGGTAATCGAAGAGAGGCCAGAAGGTGATGATGGAACCTTCCTCCTGCTGCGGCGCGTTCTCTTCCGCGAGAACCGGAGCAGCAGCGGCTGCCAGCAGCAGAAATATGAGAAGTATGGTTTTACAGGGCATGGATTCGTTCCCGCGGCCTTGGCCTGCACAAACGGGGTGCGATACCTCCCTGTCGTCCGAAGAGGCAGGGAAAGAAACGCGCCGCATGTCTCCGCAGTGGCGCGGAAGGCTATGCGGCGCAAAAAACGGTGGAATACTCAGTATTTCGTATCGGCGTAATCGACCCATCCGCCGGCAAGAACCAGAGCCTTGTCAAAGGGAGCCATTTCAAAGGAGAAGGACTCCTCCCTTTCCCCCCCCCTGATAGTGAGCGTCTGCGCCTCGATATCGAGGGAGACGACTGCATCGGCGCACTCGCGGAAGGAGAAGAGGGTGTCGATGGCCGGCTTGGGAAGCTCCACGGCAGCCATACCGCAGTTGAACATATTCTGGCGGAAGATGCGGGCAAAGGATTCGGCCACGACGACCGTGATCCCGTTCACTTCCAGGACCCACGGAGCATGTTCGCGGGAGGAACCGCATCCGAAATTGGCCCGGGTCACGATCACCCGCGCCTGTTTCGTCTTTTCACCCTTCGGATCGAATCCGGCGAGCTTCAGGTCTTCCAGGATATAGGGCTTCAGGTCTTGTTTCGTGATTTCAGTAAGATAGCGCGCAGGAATAATTTCATCGGTATTTATGTCGTCACGGTCAAGAAACAGTACGGGACCGCCAAAGGTTTTCATACATCAATCTCCTGTTGTTCGTGTGTTTGTGTTTGCTTCTTTGCGCGGGAACCCCTTCCGTCCGCCTCAGGGCAGATACTTCCGGGGATCCGCTATCCTTCCCTCAATGGCCGCGGCAGCGCTGCTCGCGGGAGACAGGAGATGAACCATCCCTCCCTTGCCCATCCGCCCTTGGAAGTTGCGGTTCGTAGTGGCCGCGCAGACCTCGCCCTCCGCCAGAACGCCGGTGCTCATGCCGAGGCAGGCACCGCAGGTGGGGTTGGTTACACAGAATCCGGCATCCATGAATATCTCGATGAGTCCTTCTTTCAAGGCATCCTGGAAGATCTTGGGGGTTGCGGGCGAAAGAATTGCCCGGACAGTCGGGGCAATCTTCCTTCCCTTGAGCATGCTCGCGGCGACACGCAGGTCTTCCAGACGTCCGTTGGTGCAGGAGCCGAGGTACACCTGGTCGACGGGGGTCCCTGCCATCTCCGTGACCGTCTTCACCTGGTCGGGCTTGTAGCCGAAGGTAACCAGCGGTTCCAGCGCGGAAACATCAATATCGAATACCTTGTCGTAGACGGCGTCCTCATCGGACCACCATTTCCGGTACTCGTCGACGGCGGCCTCCTGTGAGGAGAACTCACCCTGGATGAACGGCCACAGGTACTCCACCGTCACCCGGACCGGCATGCAGATGCCCGAAGTTCCGCCGGCCTCGATGGCCATGTTGGTAAGAGTCATGCGCGACTCCATGGTCATGGCGTCCACAACCGGACCCCGGAACTCCATAACGCGGTCGGTGGCGCCGTTCACACCAAGCCGTCCGATGACATGGAGAATAACATCCTTGGCGTATACCCCCTTCGGCAGGGTTCCGTTCAGGTTGATGCGGATCGTCTTGGGCTCGCGGAAGGCGCAGACACCCTTGAGAATGCCCACTTCCAGGTCGGTGGTCCCGACACCGGCGGCAAACGCGCCGAAAGCGCCGTGGGTACAGGTATGGGAATCACCCATGATGATGGTGTATCCCGGACGGATGAACCCCTTTTCCGGAAACAGGGCATGGCAGACGCCGTTGGCTCCCACGTCGAAAAAGTCGGGAATGTTCTGCCGCCGGGCCCAATCGCGCAGTATCTTCGCCTGGGTGGCGGTCTTGCTGTCCTTGCTGGGAGTAACGTGGTCGATGACCGCCTTGCTCTTTGTCGGGTCGAAAACCCGATCCTTGCCCCGCGCCACCAGATCGGCAATGGCGATGGGCGTGGTTATCTCATGACACATGACCACATCGAGCCGGAGAACCTTGGCTCCGGGAAACGGCTCATCAACAAGATGGCCGGCAAAAATCTTTTCCGCTGTTGTCTTCCCCATCAGTTCACTTCCTTTCATCTTTCGTTTCATGTGTGACAATCCGCTGTGTGCCGTACTGCAACTGAAAACAAGAATGCGCCGCTTGTTCTATCGACGCAAAATCACCGGGAAAATCACCGAAGCAGCTGTAACTTAAGGCACAATTTAAACAAATCGCTCCGAGAAATCAAATTAAATAATAAAAATCAGGGTTCCCGTTTGTCAGGGAAAGCGCGAGATGCTATAATTCGGCACCATTTTCAAAGGAGAATGTCCGGTACCATGGAACTGACCTTTACGCGCGACAACGGCGAAATCGATACGGTTATCGACGATCTTCTCGAGAAGGCGGGCGGCATCCACCATCCGGCTTTCATTCGGGAAATGATTATCACGGCACTGAAAGCCGGACAGGAAAGCAACTATCCCGCCGATCTGAAACTGCTCGGCACTACGATGAAGGAAATGCGCTACACCAATAAGGTATTCGCACCGGCGCGGAACAGGAAAAAGGTTACCATCTTCGGTTCCGCAAGAACCGAACGAAACGACCCCATGTTCGAAAAGTGCGTCAGGTTCAGCCGGAATCTTGCTGAGCAGGGATACATGATCATCACCGGAGGAGGGGGAGGCATCATGGAGGCCGGAAATGAAGGCGCCGGTGCGGAAAATTCCTTCGCGGCAAACATCAGACTCCCCTATGAACAGGCACCCAACTATGTCATGATGGCAAACCCCCGCCTTATTACCTATAAATACTTCTTCACCCGCAAGGTGGCGTTCGTCAAGGAAACCGATGCCATTGCTGTCTTTCCCGGCGGGTTCGGCACGCTGGACGAGGCCATGGAAGTTTTTACCCTCATCCAGACCGGCAAGACATCTCCCAAACCGCTGGTCCTCGTCGATGATGAGGACGGGTACTGGAAAACATGGCTGGAATTCATCAAGGAATGCCTGCTGGGCAAGGGATTCATTTCCGGAGAGGACTTTTCCATCTTCACCATCACCCCCAACGAAGATGAGGCCGTTAGAGTCATCGAAGATTTTTACCGGAATTACCACTCCCTCCGGTTCATCAACGGTCACCTCATCCTTCGATTGACGAGGGAGCTGACCAAGGACAATCTCACAAGCCTCGAGGACGAGTTTCCCGAACTGCGCATCCCGGGCTCGCGCATCTGCTCCTGCTCCCCTCTGCCGGAGGAATCGGATGAGCCGGACCTCTTGAAACTCCACCGGATCTCCCTGCGGTTCGACCACCGCCACTACGGTCTCCTCCTGGCCTTTATCAGAAGAATAAACACCTTCTAAATTTTTCCGGAGAGATTATTCCTCGGCAAGAAAAAGTGCTTGACAACTCCCTTGCTCCTTGCTATCTCATAGCCTAAGTAAGTTTCGGAAGTTATCGCTGAGTAGAGAAAGCACGACGAAGTGGTCTTCACCTCGGTGTTTTTCTGCCTCAAGACTCCGGAAACTTAGATGAAGCGTTCCGTGAAATTTCGGGACTGAAGTTCCGGAAGCAAGAAAGGAGGTAGGAAAATGGCTCAGGGTAAAGTGAAATGGTTTAACGACGCAAAGGGGTTCGGTTTCATCGAGCAGGAGAACGGCGAAGACGTATTCGTACATTTCTCCGCCATCGCGGCTGACGGCTTCAAGACCCTCGCTGAAGGCGAGCAGGTTACCTTTGATGTGGTCAGCGGCCCCAAGGGGCTCCAGGCCGCCAACGTCAAGAAGATGTAACATCCTTTTCGGCTGTTCCATCAGACACGAAAACCCGCCGGACATTTCCCGGCGGGTTTTTTCATTCTCTTCCCTCGCCCTTTCAGGCAATTCCCGCAAGTTCCAGCCTTCCCCCCCAGCGCCTCAGGAGCTCTTCCCGCAGAAGGACGTTCTCCCCCGACGATAAACACGGGTCTCTCTCCACAACGGCAAACGCCTCCGAGCGCGCCTCCTCCAAAATCCGGCCGTCGCGGAGTATGCTTGCCACCCGGAAGTCAGGAAGTCCGGCTTGGCGGGTACCGAGAAAATCCCCCGGCCCCCGCAACTCAAGATCGGCCTCCGCGATACGGAAGCCGTCCGTTGTCTCTTCCAGTACCCGCAAGCGGCGCACCGCATCCGACGTGAGTTTTCCGTCGGCCAGAAGGATGCAGCGTGATTGGACGGTCCCCCTCCCAACCCTGCCGCGCAGTTGATGAAGCTGCGTCAACCCGAAACGCTCCGCATGCTCCACCACCATGACGGTTGCATTCGGCACGTCGATACCGACCTCGATAACGGTGGTTGCCACAAGGATGTCGATTTCCCTTAAGGAAAAAGAGCGCATCACCTTCTCTTTTTCTTCCGGCTTCAGCCGTCCGTGGAGAAGCCCGACCCGAAACTCGGGAAATATCTCCCTGGAAAGGTGTTCCGCCATGGCAACCGCCGCCTTCAGATCGGATTTTTCCGACTCCTCAACCAGCGGGCAGATGAAGTACGCCTGCCTCCCGGCACGCACTTCATCCCGCAGCATGCGGTAGACTGTGGCACGATGCGCTTCACAACAGACTTTGGTCGCAACGGGACTCCTCCCCGGCGGTATCTCGTCGATTACCGACAGGGAAAGATCGCCGTAGACCGTCATGGCAAGGGTGCGCGGTATCGGGGTAGCCGTCATCACCAGAATATGGGGATTCAGCCCCTTTTTCCCGAGCCCTCCCCTCTGAAGGACTCCGAAGCGGTGCTGTTCGTCGATGATGCCGAGACCGAGACGATTGAATTCCACTTTTTCCTGGATGACCGCGTGGGTGCCGACGACAATCTTCACCTCCCCGGATGCAATCGCTTTCAGCACCAGGGCACGCTCCTTGCCCGCGACACGTGATGTGAGGAGAGCAACCGGGACTCCCAGATGGTCACAGGAACGGCGGATAGTATGATAATGCTGCTCTGCAAGGATCTCCGTGGGCGCCATAATGGCGGTCTGGCAATCGTTTTCCGCAGCGAGCAGAGCCGCCAGAAGCGCAACCATGGTCTTGCCGCTCCCCACATCACCCTGTATCAAACGGTGCATGGGATGGGGGGCTGCCATGTCATCCTTAATTTCGGTGAGAACCCTCTTCTGCGCAGCGGTAAGACGAAACGGAAGGGTCTTCAGAAGGGGGCGGGTATACCTGTGGGTGACCCGGAAAGGAATCCCCTTCTCACGGAAGGTCCCGTGCTTTTTCATGGCAAGTCCGAGCTGGAGGAAGAAGAATTCGTCAAAGACGATGGTGCGGTGGGCTTGCGTCGCTCGACCGTTCAGGAGGTCGATATCGGTTTCGTTAGCGGGAAAGTGCACTTCCCGGAGCGCATCGGAAAGGAGCATCAGGGAATGACGCTCCCGGATTGCGGATGGGACAAAACTCTGAACCGCTGACACATGGGAATCAACCACGCATTTCAGAACCTTGCGAAGGGCCTTCTGCTGAAGCCCCTCGGTAAGGGGGTACACGGGAACGGTGCGCCCGAAATTGACGGGATCGGCAGCCATGAGTGCGGCGATATCCGCGCCGTCGTCAATCCAGTCGGCTTCCGGATGGTGAATCTCGCGCCGGGAACCGTACTGTACGATCTCTCCGGTGAATATCCCCCTCTTTCCCCTCTTCCATATCTCCTTCATCTGGCGGGGATTGAAGTTGAACCACTTCATGACGATGGTTCCGGTGTCGTCACCCACCACCGCTTCGAACAACTGTCGCCCCCCTTTGGAAGCGACCGACTCCCCGCTGCGCACGACCGCGCAAAACACCTCGGTGCATCCCGGCCGCAACTGGGCAACCGTCCGCAACCTGCGGCGGTCTTCATAGTGGTTGGGGAGAAGGTAAAGGGCATCCTCGATGGTCGCAACTCCCTTTCGCGCCAAGAGACCGGACATCTTCGGCCCGACCCCCTTGATGAAACGGATGGGAGTCTCGAGATTCTTCCGGTTCACGGCATTTCGCACCGCGTTCCCGCTCCCCGCATCCCGCGTCGTAGGGGTAGGGGAGAGAACCCCCGTACCGTCACGCACCTCAATCCGCACTTCATCGCCCGGCTCCAGACCAAGCGCCTCAAGAACAGTGCCGGGCAGAGGGAGCGAACCGTCCGCAGAGACCTTGAGAACGAACATTGAAAACCCGCCTTCCGTTTTCAGCATTGGATTCGAACCTTGGGAGCAGCAAGCCTTCTTCCCACAATGGTCCGGTAGCGTTCGCGAAGACCGGCCATGTCACACAGGAGAAGATCGGGAAAGACGGGATTGCGCACGCGCAGGTACTCCTCCACGAGCCCTGCCATCAGGGCGTTGTAGCGTTTCCGGGAAGAGCCGTGAGCGTAATTTTTGCCGGGAAACCGGCGGATGTCCCCATCGAAGGAGGGTGAAATATGGTACAGCTCGTGAAATATCGTAATCAGCTTTTCCCGCAGCGGAAGATCGAAGAACCGGGGCACGAGAAAGTAGACGACGTACAGCATCTCCCTTCCCCCGCAAGTGACGGTCGGCATGGTGCAGGTGCAGGTGGTGCGGCCTCGCTTCACCTGGATGGAGCTTTCCCCGCCCCGGAAGCGGAGTGCGTGAATCTTGGCGAATGTTCCATGAATACCGCTGCCGCGGGTGGAGGCAACACAGATCAGGACCCGCCCAGGATCGATATGGCGCAGCGCATCCACACGGCAGACAATGTCCGCCACCAGGGATTCCAGCTCACGCGTCAGGTTGAGAAGGCTCATGGCACCTCCCTTTTCATTTTATGGCAGAGGAGGCAACGATTCTTGGGA
>JAAZOO010000148.1 GCA_012797715.1 Geobacteraceae bacterium
ACGGTTACGCAGGAAATGCAGCCATTCATCGGAAAGTGCCAGCGCCGACACAGCAAGAAAAACGGCCTCAACCCAGGATACTGAGAAAAGGCGGCAACAGCTGTCGCACCCTTTCCGGCAGGTAATCGAATCGGAGTATGTCCTGTGAATCTCTGTGCACAGGGCATCGATCCTGTCAACTAACTGCCTATAATTCTTGAATAGCTCAGCATGATTTATCATGGGGCAAAGCGGAGATACAACTCCTTCGCTACACACGCCTTCCGTGAGTTCACGTCGTATTCACTCTGAAACGGTACCTGGAATCGTGCCAAAGAGCTGCTTTGTCTGATTCGTTGCGGATTCCGTCGAAAAGGAGCGTCGACGGCCGATGGTGTCCGAGCCCAGCTGGGAAACGAAACGTTGGATACAAAAGGAACAGCCACCAAGGATTCCTCCCTAGTGGCTGTTTTTACTGGTCGGGGCGACTGGATTCGAACCAGCGACCACTAGACCCCCAGTCTAGTGCGCTACCAGGCTGCGCTACGCCCCGGATATTTTCTTTCTTTTACATGGTACATACCATAGATATGGTTTACAGTAAATCTCTTAGTTTTCGCAATTCTACCCGTATCTCATCAAGTACTCTTTGTTTCTTTGTATCAAGGTCTTCCGCAACAACCGTATCATCGACTCCTGACATTGAAGAGAGTTTCAATCTGTTCCTGGCACCCGCAATAGTCAGTTTCTCGAAGTAGAGAAGCTGCTTGATCCGGAGAAGAAGCTGAACATCCTTTTTGCTGTAAAGCCGCTGCCCCGAATGGCTCTTCATGGGTCGCAGCATCTCGAACTCGGTTTCCCAGAAGCGGAGTACTGAAGAATTCAGGGAGGTTATACGGGCGACTTCTCCAATCTTGAAATACTGTTTATCGGGAAGTTCGGAATCCATAGCGCCTCCGCAGAGGTACTATTTTGCGTTAATTGACGCCTTAAGGACTTGGCTGGGCTTGAACGTCAGGATCTTTCGCGCTGAAATAACGATCTCTTCTCCAGTCTGGGGATTGCGTCCACGCCTGTCCGCCTTTTCCTTTACCACAAAATTCCCGAATCCCGCTATCTTGATTTTTTCGCCTGTTTCAAGAGTGCTCTTTATGATATCGAAAACCATTTCTACAAGTTCCGCGGACTCTTTCTTGGAGAACCCGATCTTTTCGTATATCTTTTCAACCATATCTGATTTTGTCATGGTGTCCCCCAACAGACAATAAAATTAAATGGTTAGATGAATCAAAGAGGTCTGCAACGCGTTTGGTTTTATAACATGGCATGCGAATATTATCAACCCATTTTTACCCGATTTCACCGGATCTCTACGTTTACATTCTTCAAGAGGGTATCGAGTACGCGCTGGTGGAGCCGGTTTACTTCCTCGTCAGTAAGAGTTCTCTCCGGGGAGCGATACCGGATCCTGACGGCAATACTTTTGTGCCCCACAGGGATTCCTTCCCCCGTGTAGAGATCAAAAAGCTCAACATTTTCCATCTCTTTGATTCTGTTCCCCCGAATGCAGTCCAGGACGGTTCCGGTCTCGATTTCCTCTCCAATCAACATGGCTATATCACGGAATGTGTCCGGAAAACGGGGAGGCGCTGCAATAGAGACCGGCTCCCTGCTGAAGGGAAGCAGTTTTTCAACATTCAGTTCAAAATAGTAAACAGGCTGTTCAATGGAAAAATTTTCCTGAACGGTAGGATGAATCTCTCCCAGCGAACCGATTCTTTCCTTTCCGCACAGAACGGCACAGGACTTTCCCGGATGATAGAAGGTGTCTGTATCACGGGCATCAAAAGAGGCGCACGGTACTCCAAAGGCATCCAGAATATTCTCCACAATCCCTTTCATGTCAAAGAAATCAACCGTCTCTCGCTTCCGATGCCACCCCTCCGGATCACGGCATCCGCAGAGAATCCCTGCAGCAACTACCGGTTCGCGAGGCAGTTCCTCCCCGTTTTCCGGAAGATAGATTCTGCGTATCTCGAATAGATGAGGGCTCATGAACCGGTAACTGATATTCTTGGCCGCTGTCTCCAATAGTCCCGGGAGCAGCGTGGTTCGCATGACCGACTGTTCTTCGGTCAATGGATTAAGAATTGAGACAACGTTTCTTCTTGGGTCTCCATCTCCGAGGAGAATCTTTTCGAAATAACCTGGGTGCATGAAGCTGTATGTAATTATCTCGGAAAGGCCCTGGGATACCAGCAGGTCACGCAGCCTTCTTACAAGAATCTGGTGACGGGACGGCCGTTCAGAAAAGGTATGTACCAGCGGCATTGTCGTGGGTATTTTTTCATAACCGTTCAGCCGGGCAATTTCCTCTATCAGATCTATTTCCCTCTCAATATCGACCCTGAAGGTGGGAACGACAACGTGGAGTATCCCCGGCTCGTTGGATTCCACGGAAAACTGCAGGCGCCTGAATATGGACGCAACTTCTTCAAGGGGCAAGCTGATGCCGAGAATCCGGGAAATCCGATCGAGCCGCACCGGGATACACCGCGGCTGTACCGGATTCGGGTACACGTCGATGCTTCCCGTTGCCACCTTCCCGCCCGCAAGCTCCGCAATGAGCGACGCGGCACGGTCCAGTGCCTGCGGGAGAACCGAGATATCCGCTCCCCTCTCGAAACGGTGAGAAGATTCCGTATGCATGCCGAGACGTTTGGATGTCCTGCGGATTGCAGCGGGGGCAAAACAGGCACTTTCGATAAGAATGTCCTTCGTTATATCGGTGATTTCGGAGTTTTCCCCCCCCATGATGCCTGCCAGAGCCACGACTTTCTCTGAATCCCGAATGGTTAGGTCTGCTGAGGTAAGAATTCTTTCCTGTCCATCAAGGGTTTGGAATCTCTCACCTTCATCGGCACGCCGTACGATGATAGCTCCCCCAGCAAGCAGTCTATGATCAAAGGCATGAAGCGGATGACCGTATTCCATAAGAACGTAGTTGGTGATATCAACCACATTGTTTATGGAGCGAATACCCACCGCGTTCAATCTGCGAACCAACCATGGCGGAGACGGTCCTATGGTGCATCCTGAAACATACCTTGCCATATAGCGTGGACAAAGATCGTGATCTTCGACACGAACAGATGCTTTCGCTTCTATGGGAGGACCTTCTTCTGATACGCTGCAAACCGGAAGATTGATATCTTTTCCCAACTTCGCAGCGATTTCCCGTGCGACTCCGATGACACTGAGACAGTCGGCGCGGTTTGGGGTAAGGCCTATTTCGAAAATGGTATCCTTCAGGCCCATCGCCTCGAAGAGAGGGGAACCGAGAGGCAGATCCTGAGGCAGGACAAGAATCCCGTCCGATTCGTCGGCAAGCCCGAGCTCCTTTTCAGAACAGAGCATGCCGCAGGATTCAGCTCCCCGAATCTTCGATCGCTTAATCTTGAAATCTCCCGGTAGAACGGCTCCAACCTGGGCTAGGGCAACCTTGTCGCCCTCCTTGAAGTTGTGGGCCCCGCAAACGATTGGAACTGTCTCTTTACCGTTATTCACCCGGCAGAGAGAGAGTTTGTCGGCATTGGGGTGCTGTTGCTTCTCCTCCACCAACGCAACGACCACTTCGTCCATGTCGCTGCCAATGGACCTGATTCCTTCAACTTCCAGCCCAATCATGGTCAGAAGGTCGGCGAGAGCAGGAGGTGACAGATCAAAATCGACAAATTCCTTCAACCAATTGTATGTAACGATCATATTTTCACACTTTTTAAACGATTGGATTATTAAACATAAAGTTATTGTTTATGGTTTTTAAAACTGCTTCAAAAAGCGAAGATCATTCTCAAAAAGGAGTCGCATGTCGCTGATCCCGTATTTGAGCATGGCGATCCTCTCGATTCCCATACCGAAAGCAAAGCCGGTATATACCTCGGAATCGTACGAGACGTGCCGAAAAACCTCCGGATCCACCATTCCCGAGCCGAGAATTTCCAACCATCCCGTGTTCTTGCAGACACGACACCCTTTTCCCCTGCATATCACGCAGGCAATATCGACTTCGGCGCTCGGCTCAGTGAACGGGAAGAAACTGGGCCGAAGGCGGACTCCGATACCGGAACCAAAACACTGGTTCACAAAACTGGTCAGGATGCCTTTCAGGTCGCTGAATGTTATCCCCTTGTCGACCATGAGCTCCTCCACCTGATGAAACATGGGAGAATGTGTCGCGTCCGAGTCACAGCGATAGACCGTACCGGGTGCGATGATCCGTACCGGTGGCGCCTGCTTCAGCATGGTGCGGATTTGGACAGGAGAGGTATGGGTTCTCAACACAATAGAATCATTGACGAAGAAGGTGTCCTGCATGTCCCTCGCCGGATGGTCCTTCGGAATATTCAGCGCCTCAAAATTATAGTAATCCTTCTCTATTTCAGGACCCTCGGCCACCTGGAATCCGAGTCCCGCAAATATTTCGACTAT
The DNA here is from genome assembly GCA_012797715.1 of Geobacteraceae bacterium. Lineage (GTDB taxonomy): Bacteria > Desulfobacterota > Desulfuromonadia > Geobacterales > Geobacteraceae > RPRC01. The sequence continues at coordinate 4,471 of JAAZOO010000148.1, forward strand.
CTCTTCCGACACAAGGGTAATGGGATGCTTGGTGCCCATGGGCCTGCGGCGTCCGGGAAGAGAGATGTCGAGACGTTCGCTCCGCAGCTTTTCCTCTTTACGGGATGTGCGGATAGCGTTCAGGGCGGTCCCGAACTCTTCTTCGAGTCGATTTTTCACGACATTCACCATCTGACCGGCTGCGGGACGCTCTTCCGGAGGAAGCGCTCCGAGCCCCTTCATCACGATAGTGACGAGACCCTTCTTTCCCAGATACTTTACGCGCAACTCATGGAGAGAATCCTCGCTGGATACCTGTACCAGTTCCGCAAGGGCTTCCTGTAAGAGTTTTTCCAGTTTCTGCTTCATGTTCGGCTACCTTCCAAAAAAAAGGAGAAACAGGGCTGTGAGCATCCTGTTTCTCCTTTTTCCCAATACTGGATTTTCTAAAGTTTCGCCTTTGCCAGACCTGCAATCTCGGAAAAGGCTCCCGGATCGGTTACCGCCAGGTCTGCCAGCACCTTCCGGTCTATCTGCACGTCAGCCAGTTTCAGCCCGTGGATGAGCTTACTGTATGCAAGGCCGTTCAGACGGGAAGCAGCGTTGATACGGGTGATCCAGAGAGCCCTGAAATCCCGCTTTCTGACTTTTCTGTCACGATAAGCATACTTCAGTGCGCGATCAACTGCCTCCGTTGCACTCCGGAACAATTTGCTCCTTGCGCCGCGATACCCTTTTGCCAGCTTCAAAACCTTGTTTCTTCGCTGTCTCGCTTTAAATCCTCGTTTTACCCTCGGCATTCTCTACTCCTTTGTCGGTATTTCGCCGGATCCGCAAGGGGAGACGTTTCCTCACGGTTCACGGACAGTGACGGACCGGGCGCCATAGAGTGGCGCGGCCCAAAGCTACAGGTACGGTATGAGCTTCGCTATATTCTTCGCATCAACGGAAGCAACCAGTGCTCCTTGACGGAGATTGCGCTTTCTTTTCCTCGTCTTGGACGTCAGAATGTGGCTGGTGAAGCCATGACTCCTCTTTATCTTGCCGGTGCCGGTCTTTTTGAAGCGCTTGGCTGCTCCCCGATTGGTCTTTATCTTGGGCATTGCAATCTCTCTCCTTTGCTTCGCTTTCTATGAACAGAATATTATTTTTTCGGAGCGATAATAATGTACATGTTGCGCCCTTCCATCTTGGGTCGCACCTCAACAGTACAGATATCCTCGAGTTCGGTGGTAAAACGTTCCAGGGCCTGCAGCCCCAGTTCGTTGTGAGTAATTTCCCTGCCACGGAAAACCACCGTTATCTTGGCCTTATTTCCTTCCTCAAGGAACCGGCGAGCGTGCTTTATCTTGAAAAGAATGTC
>JAAZOO010000149.1 GCA_012797715.1 Geobacteraceae bacterium
ACCTCCCGTAACCGGATGGTCATCAATCAGAATAAAGAGAAGGCATTCATCGATTGGAACTCCTTCGATATCGGAAAGAACTCGTCGGTCCACTTCAGCCAGAAAAACGACAAGGGTGAGGCCCAGAAGGACTGGGCCGCCCTCAACCGCATCTACGACCTCAACCCCAGCCAGATATACGGCAGCCTCACCGCCGACGGCAATGTCTACCTCATCAATCAGAACGGTATCCTGTTCGGACCGGGATCCCGGGTGAATGTGAATTCCCTGATAGCTTCAACCATGAACCTTCGGGACAGGGATTTCCTGGACGGCTCCCTGCGTTTCACCGCAGAGAACTACCAGAGCCCGGACTATACGCGCATCGAACTCCTGGAGTCGTACCTGAAAGGAACGATGACGGATGCTGAATACACGGCATACGTCAGGAGGAATCTGGCATTGGCGCCCCCCTTCTCCGCCGCGAGTGCCGCGAACCATGGGACCATAACCACGGGTGAGGGCGGATTCGTCTACCTCATCGGCCCGTCATCGGAGAACAGCGGCGAGATAATCGCACCTTCAGGAAATATCGGGCTTGTTGCGGCTCTCCCGTTCAGCGGACGGCCCACCGAGGCGGACGGGCTCTTCGACTACGATATTTCCATATCGAATGCGGGTTCGGGCCGCAACGGAATCCACTACCATAAATACCTTTCCGGCGGAGAAGCGGTCAACTACGAAACGGGCCGACTCATTTCCGATGCCGGCAAGGTGGGAATGTACGGTGGCATCGTCAACCAGAACGGTGTGGTGCGTTCGGTCACGGCGGTAAAACGAAACGGCATCATCGAGTTGCTTGCATCCGAGAAGGTAGCCACCGGCACAGACAGCCTAACCTCAAGCCCAATCTCCGACTCGACGGATACCGCGCACGAATCGTTCGGCTTTTCCGGAGGGAAAATTCGTTTGGCCGGGCTTGACAGGATGTACTTGTCCACGGACGGCGTCAAGAAGGATTCTTCAGCGTATCCGGCCAAACGTATCGAGCATCGGGGGAAAATTGAAGCTCCGAGCGCCCTTGAAGTGAGTCTGGAGGCAGAGGACCGCGTCTTTCTGGAGAGCGGAAGCAGTATCGATGTGCGCGGGCTGTGGGTGGACATGCCGGCAAGCGCTTCCGTGGTTGAGGCACAGTTGAACAGCGTCAACCTGAAGGATGAGTTTATTCAGAAGTCGGGAATCCTGTTGGGGGAAAAGGTGAAGGTCTACACCCTGGCCGGTTCCACTATCGGCGACGTATCCGGATATCTGAACGTGGAAGAAATGACGGCGCAGCAACGGAGTGTGACCGGTGGCGTCATCTCCATCGGATCCCGCCTGACGGGTGTAAACACTGGGGAGATTGTCGTCAAAGAGGGGGCCGAACTTACCTTTGCGGGTGGCGGGTACAACTACGAGGCGGGAGTAATCAACCCGACCAAGCTCTTGTGTGGAGAGAAGGTCTATGACATCAGCAACGCCCCCTCCACGTACGCCTACAGCAAGATACTGGGTGTCCAGGAGACGGTTCACAGGAAATTCGGCATGACCGAGAAGTACGAGGGACTGTATCTGGGAGGATCGAACCCCCTCGGAGACCTGGCCAGTTCCCGTGTCCAGGGGAGCGATGCCGGTTCGGTCACCCTGCAGGGGAAGACGGTCGTACTTGAAGGGACGCTTCGTGGTTCGGTGGAAAAGGGGGTCTTCCAGACCTCGGCCTCGGATCCCACCGACTTTCTGGGAAACCTGGAAGCCACGGGGTTGAGGGAGCCGGTTGGCGGTGTCCTCACCATCGGCGCCGATCGTACGCGGACCGTGAGACAGGAAGGGGACAACACTACCTATTACGATGCCGTAACGGAAAATGTCACGATACAGGCACGAACTCCCAGCCTGTCCAGTATGTTCGGAGCGGAGGAACCGCTGCCGTCGTCACGCAGGGATATGACCTATCTTTCTTCCGAATCCCTCAACTCCATCGGCCTGAGTGCGCTGAACATTTACGCGAATCTGTCCGTCCGGACCGAAGCGGATGCGAGCCTGTCCCTGAGGCCGTTCACCAGCAGCACTGCCGACGGGACAAAGATTCGCCCCACACTTACCCTGAGCGCCCGGAGGATCGAGCATTTCGGTGAGATTGCGGTCGCCGGCGGCTCTATCAGTCTCCTGAATCCCGATAAGAACATTACCGCCTTTGAGCGTTTCAGGGATTCCGCCGGCTCAGGAAACAGCCGCTACGTTGAGGTAGACGGCAGGATTTATCTGGCGGAGGGGAGCGTTCTGTCCGCCGCAGGCGAAAGAATCGATAATTCGTGGGGGGGGAGGGGAAGCGGCGGAACGCTGACAACGGCCCACACGAAAGGCGGCGATATAACCGTTGCGGATAACGAAACACTGCTTCAGGCGCGGGGTGAAGGGGTCATCGTCATGGGCGGCGCCGTGCTGGATGTCGGCGGCGGGTATGAAATCGACGTAAAGGGAAAGGTTAAGGGCGGCGATGCAGGAACCCTGACAATCAAGGGCCAGGCCGTCGTGCTGAACGGAGAGCTGACGGGAACTTCCCTGGTGGGCAACAAGGGCGGGAAGATCATCCTGGAGGCGGAGAATGTGGAGTTCTCCCGATTCGGCGCCACCTTGGGTACGGATTTCAGAGCCGGTTCCCCTCTGCCGGAATTCTTCAGGGATAGAGTGATCCTGACCGAAGCTACGCTGAAAGAAACGGGTTTCACCCAGATTGAAGCCATGAGCTTCAACGACATTACCGTCGAAGCGGGAGTGACCATTTCTCCTTCCCGCTTCAAGCTTGCGGCTCCGGAAGTCGCTTCCGCATCCGGCTCCGAAGGTGTTCCCAACCGCGAGACGTCCGTGGCAAAGGCGCCGGCACGGACGCTTGTGGAGCCTGAATATGTGGGGGCATCTTCCCTTGCCCTGCAGGCCGGTCTCTTGCACGAAACCGAGATATCCGACGACGCCGTCGATTCCAGGGTGGTAACGGCCATCGGTTCCCGACTTGAGGCCGCACCGGGCGGGAAGGTGACGATCAAGGGCCCGTCCGTCGATGTGGGCGGAATCATCAGCGCCCCCGGCGGGGAGATCAAGGCCCAGGCCACCATGGGGGACCTGACCATCGGGGAGTGGAGCAGACTCCTTGCCGCCGGTTACGCCAAACCGTCCACAGCAGCGGTAGCGGGGGTCGCGGCCGGTCCCGAAGTACAGGACGGAGGAAAGGTAGTCCTGGCAGCCGCATCGAATCTCCATCTGCAGCGGGGCTCCCTGGTGGACGTCTCCGGCACATCGGCTGCGAGCAACACGATACCGCGGGCTGACGGAACCCCGCAACAGGTGCTTGTGGCAAGCAATCCGGGAAGCGTTTCCCTGTCCTATGCCGACGATTTGCACCTCGACGGGGAGCTGCGCGCTCACGCCGCGATGCCGGGAGTTCGCGGCGGCGGCCTGGCAATTTCCAGGACCAATCTGGATAAGGGATTGACGGTGAGTGCCGATGCGGTGGAACGCTTCCGCACCGGCGGGTTCGACGCGTTGACCTTCTCCAGTTACCGGAGTCTTGAATTCACCGGCGATACCGTGCTTTCCCTGGGTAGGTCCCTGACCCTGGACGCGCCGGAAATACGGGGCAACGGGGTTGACCGGATCTCGATTCAGGCGCCCTGGGTAGTCCTGACAAACAGTTACTATCCTTCCACCTCCCTTTCGACGGAGGGGACGGCAGAACTGCGGTTGACAGCGCAGTGGCTGGACGTGACAGGAAACATCAGGCTCTCCGGTTTCGGTGAAACGCGACTGGAGGCGTCCCATGACCTGACGTTCACGGACAGATACTACGAGGATCCCACGGGTGACAACGATGTGACGAGCGGAAAACTGACGGCATCCGGCAACCTGACCATGCAGGCCTCCAGGATGTATCCGACTACCCAAACCGACTTCACGGTTTCCGGCGCGGGCAAGATTACAACCCTTCCCGGAGAGGATGCGCCGAATGACAAGGTATACTCCGCCATGGGAAGCATCACCATAGAGGCCGCGCAAGGCATTGAGCACGGCGGGTACCTGGCCGCTCCCATGGGTTCCGTTACCCTGGACGGAAAAGGGAAAAGGGTTCTTCTTGCCGACGGGAGCGTTGTCTCCACCGCCGCCGTCACGGCGGTCAA
>JAAZOO010000150.1 GCA_012797715.1 Geobacteraceae bacterium
CGCCCGAGCCTGCCCCCCCGCAAACGCCGCCGATGGAGGCTCCGGAGCAGCCGGTTCCGCCGCCACCGCAGCCGGAAGGGGAGGGCCCTGCGCAGGCTCCATCCCATCAGGCTTTGCCGGAAACTCCGCCCCCCCCTTCGCCGGAGCCTCCGCCCCCCGGCCCGGAAGGGCCGCCGAGCCCATCCGTCACGATTGCCCGCATGGGGGATCGGCTGCTGGCGCTCGTCCTTGACAGCATACTCATTATTGCCGCATTTGTCGTGTCGGGGATGTGGGCTGCGGTCCGGTGGGGCGGAGTGACGGAAAACGGCTTCTCCCTGGTGGGAATCCCTGCTGCGATTGCCCTTCTTGCCACCGCCCTGTTCGGCTTTTTCTACCACTGGCTGATGGAAGGGATGTTCGGGGCAACTCTCGGGAAACTGATCCTCGGCATCCGCATTACCGCTCTTTCAGGAGAGCGGTGCGGAATGAAGCGTGCTCTGGTCCGCACCCTTCTTCGTATCATTGACGGGCTCTTCTTCTACCTTGTCGGCTTTGTTGTCGCGCTCTGCTCCAAAGAGCGGCAGCGCATCGGCGACCACGTAGCCAAAACGCGGGTGGTGAAAAAACAGGGGGGAAAGGCCCTCCGCACCGTCTTTACGGTTCTCTGGCTTATCCTCGTGGCCGGCGCTCTCGTCTGTGCCTGGTTCCTCCACCGAGGCGCGCCGCCATCGTCCGCGGCCGCGGGCAACGGCCTGAAAGTGGCGCGATTCGAATTCCTTGAGAAAAGGGATGGCGCGGTTCGCACCTCGGCCGTCTATCATCCCGGCGATACGCTGTTTACCCGGTATACCCTCGCGGGGTACGAAACCGACGACCAGGGACGGGTGAATCTCAGGATTGCCATAGCCGTCACCGATCCCAACTCGCTCACCGTGGCCCAGTGGGAGGGCACCCTGAACCGGAAACTGGCGGACGACGAAACACCCCAGGGACGGTTCACTTTCACCCTCCTCCCCTATGTTCCTCCCGGCACATACCGCATACGGATGACCGTGCGGGACGATGCGCGGAACAAGGTTGCGGAGCAGATAACGGTTTTCACCGTTGACGCCCCGCAACCGGTATTTTCCTCCAGCCTGGATCTGCGGGACATGCAGCTCTCCCTCTCCGACGGAGGGCCGCCGGTACGGGAAGCCGTGAGTCCGGGAGCTACGGTGTATCTGAACGCAAAGATTGCCGGAGTGCAGTTTGCCAGGGACAGGGTTCAGGTGCGCGTGGCATTTCAGCTTATCGATCCCCAGGGGGAGGTGGTCATCGACAAGCCCGACTTCATCACGATCAACGAGTCCGTCGAATACCATCCCCCCGGTTTCTACATCCCGCTATCCTCTACGGTACATCTCCCTTCAAGCGGACCAGTGGGCACCTATACGCAGAAATACGAGGTGACCGATCTGGTGGCGGGCGCGTCCGCCACCTTTACGCAGAAGGTGGATGTGCAGTAGTCGAACGATTCCCGGCGTGACAAGAAAGGAAGGCCGGATGGCATATGCATGGGAAGGCATCGGGAAGAGCCCCCTGACCCTGATCCGGGAAGAGCTTTCCCGGAGGTTTATCAGGAGCCGGGAAGTGGACGAGACCTTTATCGACTTCACCATCCTGGCGGATATGGACGAAGAGCAGGAGGACCTGACCGCCGGTGTCCTCTACAAGGACAACAGCCTGTTCTTCATGGTTGACCTGATGATCGAATGCCCGGACGATGTGGAGATACTCGCCAACGCGGCATCTATCGCCTACGACCTCTATTCCCGGGAGGAGCCGTTCTACGGGAGGCTGCTGATCAGGGACGGCAGGACGTACTACCAGCTGAACCATATCCTCGGGGGATCGGGAATGCTCGATCCGGCCATGGCATCGTTTCTCCTGGACCTGGTGCTGAAGGAGGTGCAGGAGGTCATCAACGAAAGGAACGGGGCGGAGTGATGTCCGGCGCATCGGGGCTGTCCTGCATTTCCCTTCGCGTGAACGGACGGTTCGATTCCCATCCGGAAAAAGTGCGGTATAGTTTCTCGTATGCTTGAACCCGGACATCTGAAAGGAGAACAAAAGCATGAAACGAATCATGCACGCTGTCGCGGTGCTGGCTCTCCTGGCCCTTCCGGCCCTGGCCGCGGCGGAAACCTGGAGCATCGATGCCGATCA
>JAAZOO010000151.1 GCA_012797715.1 Geobacteraceae bacterium
GGCCGTGGAGTGCATCGTGGTGGACGACGGCTCCACCGATGGAACCGCGGCCGTGGTGTCGGGGTTCGGCGACCGTGTCCGGCTTGCCAGGCAGAAGAATGCCGAGCGCTCCGCGGCCCGCAATGCGGGTCTGGGGCTCGCGGTTGGCGATTATATTTCCTTTCTCGATGCGGACGATCTCCTTCTCCCGGAAAAGCTCTCGGAGCAATGCCGATTCCTGGAAGAGCACGGTCAATTCGACCTTGTCTATTCGCGGGTCGAATATTTTCGGGAAGACGGTTCGGGGGGCTTCCAGGTGAGGCGTCCCACACCCGAGGGAGACGTGGCCGGCCGGCTGGTATTCGGGAATTTTCTGGCCATCAATTCCCCCCTGATCCGCCGGGAGGCTATGGAGCGCGCGGGCGGCTTCGACCCTGCCTTCTCGCGCTACGAGGACTGGGATTTTTTTCTCCGTCTGGCCATGTCCGGGGCCCGCTTTGCCTTTCTCGACCGTGTCCACGCCCGCTGCCGGGTGCACGGGGGCAACACGGTGGCGGATCGGGTCCGCATGTTCGAGGCCAAATGGCGGGTGGCGGAGAAGATTGCGGCAGGGTGGGGAAGGGAACTTGCAATCAGGGGGATTGACGGCGCAGCCGTACCCGCCTTTCACCAGGCCGATTACGGCCGGATCCGGATCCTGCATGGTGATGGGTGCGAGGGGCGGCGCCTGATCCGGGAGGCGTGCCGGGTGTCCTTCCCCCACCGTACGCTCTTCCGTCTCTACTCCCTGGCAGCCGGGCTGTGCGGCTCCCGCTTCGTTGCGGCCGTCCAGCGCCTGGCGGATCGGGTGTGGAAATACCGGCGCGCCCCTGACTCCGGCGGAGTGTCCGGCGTATGAAGATCGTCTTTCTCGCGCCCTTCGGCATCCGTCCCAAGGGGACCCTCATCGCCCGCATGCTGCCGCTGGCCGTGGAGCTGAAAAGGCTCGGGCACGGGATCGTCATTGTCGCGCCTCCCTATACCAATCCGGAGGATTCGGGAAAGACGGAGACGGTGAACGGCGTCACCCTGCGCAACATCCCCCTGGGACCGGGAACGGGCGCCTTCTGCGCGCCGTTTCTCGCCTGGCGCATGTTCCGGGCAGCCCTGGACGGAAAACCTGACGTGGTGCACCTTTTCAAGCCCAAGGGGTACGGGGGGCTGGCCGCCCTGCTCCAGCTTTTCCTGAGCCGCATCGGCCTGCATCTTCCTCCCCTGTTCGTGGACTGTGATGACCGGGAGGGGCGCGGAGGGATGAACGAACTGCACCCCTATACCCTGCCGGAGCGGGTGCTGTTCGATTTCCAGGAGCGCTGCATTCCCCGCAGGGCGGCAGGGGTGACCGTTGCCAGCCGCGCTCTCCACGACATGATCCTGGGGATGGACGTTGCTGAATCGAAGATATTCTACCTTCCCAACTGCGCCTCCGCAGCCCCATTACCCGGAGGGCGGGGGGTCAGGGAGCGTCTCGGCCTTGCGTCCGACGTTCCGGTCGTGCTCCTCTATACCCGTTTCTTCGAGTTCGAACAGGAGAAGCTCCACTTTCTGTTCCAGGAAATCCATCGCCGCATCCCGTCGGTGCGCTTCCTGGTGGTGGGGAGGGGGCGGCACGGAGAAGAGGAGCTGCTCCGGCGAGCGGCGCAGGAACGGGGTTTTTCCGGTGCGCTCCTGGAGGCGGGCTGGATCCCGCCGGAGGAAATGCCGGGCTATCTCGCGGCAGCCGACGTTGCCCTGTATCCCTTTGCCGACACGGCCATCAACCGTTCCAAGTGCCCGGCAAAACTCATCGAGCTGCTTCGGGCAGGGGTGCCGGTGGTGGCCGATGGGGTTGGGCAGATTGGTGAATATATCGAGCACGGCGCTTCCGGCCTCCTCTGCAGTCACGAGGCATGGCAGGAGATGGCGGACGGGGCCGTCGGCCTTCTCCTTGAGCCGGAGCGGCGCCGGGCCATGGGGGACGCTGCCATGCGCCGCATTGCCGAGAGTTTTTCCTGGGAGGGGTATGCCGCCGGGCTGGCGGAGTGGTACCGGGGAGTGACGGGCCGCTGACCGATACGGTGCCTGATTCCGTCGTGCCCGCTGGTACCCCGCACCCATGCCCCTAACGGAGTGTTCCATGTGCGAAACAAAAAAGGACTGGCTGTTCCTGGCGTCCCTGCTGGGCATCCTGATCCTCTGCTTTTCAAAGATTCTCTTTACCGACGGCATCATCCGCGCCCCTGACATCATCAACGAGTTCTACTGGGGGGTGAAGGGGTACGAGAGCATCGGCTGGCGGGAGCTGTTCCGTTTCAATCTGGAATCCGCCGGCTGGGACCCCTACATCAACTCCGGCTTCACCAACGAGGGTGGGATGGCTTCTCTCCAGTTCCTCCTGCACCACAAGCTGATCTTCAAGCTCATCCCGGCGCCGGCGAGCGTGGCATGGTTCATCGTGCTCCACCTGTTTTTCGGCGCGGCCGGCGTATACTGCCTGTGCCGAACCATCGGCACGGGCCGTTTTGCCGCACTGCTGGGCGGCGCCATATTCGCA
>JAAZOO010000152.1 GCA_012797715.1 Geobacteraceae bacterium
CACATTCGCCGAACACCCCGGCTATCTTTGCAGCCCATTCCTTCGCTTTTGCTTCGCTTACACCCCTCTTGACGAGGTCTTTATAGGCCTCGACACCCATCATTTTGGTTCTCTCGCCTATGTGCCCCTTAAGAGCTTCAAGGAATATTGGGGAAGTGCGCCATGCGCGCTTGAGGCTTTGCGACGATATACGAAGGCGTGTTTTTCCTCCCATCACCGCTGTCTTGGGACGTCCTAGGTCATCGCGGTTAAGGTTTGAAGGGGGATAGGATGTCAAAAGGTGTAGCTGGATATACTTGCTCATATTGTTCTCCTTTACATTCTATTGGTTATGCTTCATTGTGAGGCGCTTTTGAATAGTAGCTGAAAGCCCATTCTTTTTGCGTCTTGTCATTCCACCAGTAAACGCTTTGCGCCAGACTCTGCAGATTGACTGCACCTCCCAGGAGGGAGATTATACGGCTCATCAGCGTAAACACCTCATCGCCTCCGCGGGCTTTGAGCATGCGCCGGAAGCGGAGCCCGCTGACAACGGCCTTATCTCCTTTTCCCGCAGCCATCTGTTCAGCGATGTCCATACTTTCGTTGTTGGCCTTAACCCTGGCAGCCAGACCGACCACGAGAGCCAATTTTTCGTCTTGAATACCCTTAATACCCTCAATCCGCAAAATAGCTCGCCGGAGACGGTGATATGCGGGGGAGAAAACAACCTCAGCCGGGTTTCTGCATCGTCGCAGCTCCGCTCGTGCGCCGCGGTCACTCTCAAGGTCCTGCCACCATTTGACGAGTTCAAGGAATTCAGGGGACCCTTTGCCGAATGTTAGATACTCTGCCATATTTCCTCCTTGCTCATAGGATTGTCCGGTTCTGTGGTTTCGACTTCTTTTTGCGGACCTCAGCCATCTTGTTAATGGGCAACCCTAGAATCATCTTGACCTTCTTCCCGTGATTGTATTGCTGGAGCTCCCTTCTTGCCGTTACGATCCGTTTCGGGTCGGCATCTGCGATTGGACCGTCGAGCGTGGAACCGTCGAATATCCGCAGTGCTTCACTGCAAAGAGTCCTGTGCCAGGCAGTTCTAATGCCGAGGCTATCGTTATTGGCGTCCAGGCATGCTCCCAGTTCACCTAGAGTCTGATAAAAAGCCCCCTCCGTGTCGTGCCAGAACATGCTGTCAATCGAAGAAATCGTGTCCGTTCCCTTCACATCACCCGGCCTTCTAAACCATGCCTTCTTCACGGCCCTCCGCGTGTTGGATGCAATCTCGTTGGCTGCCATAACCAGTGATGCTACGCAGTCTTCGTAATCCTGTCGAAACCTGGGGCTGACATACAGGAGCGGCATAAAGGATTCATACCAGCAACGCGCCTTCATATTGTCCATGTCATAACCGAAGGCCCAGAGACGGAACTGTTCAGTACCATCTTGCCGACCATTCTCGCGAAACTCATGGACCACAAGCACTGGTTGCCGTTTGTTAACGATGTCTTCTTGTACCAGCCCCAGCCAATGACGGAAATGCATGCCCCCCGGTTGAGCATGCGCCGGTAGATGGATGCCGTCTTTGTTCTGAGAGTATGGTGAAAGTGGATGAAGCCAGGAACCCTCGTAGTTTGTGCCGTAGTTCTTTTCCCTGTAGGTTCTGACGACAGCTTTTGCTGTATCGCCGCAAAGTTCGCAAACACCTGGGTCCAAGTCGGCTAGATCCAGATTTATCCTCCTCGGCATACCCCAGAACATCTGTGCCGGATGGACGTCATCTGGCATCGTCCTGAGGCCAGTATCCTTCTCACTAGTTCTGGTTTTTCCGAGCCAGGGGAATTTGGCAGCTTCTGCGGTCATCCTAGGATTGGCGCAGGTTCGTAAAAACGTGTCCTCGCCCAGGACATTCAGCCAAATGAGATGCCAGAGGGTGTCATGATCGCCATCGCCGAGCACGAGCGTTGTTAGCGGGCCGCCACCTCGCAGAGATGTCCTGTAACCGACCCCGCCTGCAGGCGCATTTGTTTGCGCCGTAAACAAGGCAGTCGCGCAACAGGAGGGGCACAGACAAGTCACAGCATCCCGCTTTACAAAGTGATCGGCGTTCTTATCTATGGCGTTGTCTCCGGGGGCGTCAATTAGAAGTGAAAAGATACCTTTAGGTTTAACATCCAGTTTTTCCAGGTCCTGCATGAACCGCGGACCATCCCCACCGAGTTCGAAGGCGTGGCGAATTGTCATCAGCTTCGCCCTCAGCATTTGCGGTGCGGGTGGAGAGGCGAAGGAGTTTTCCCATTCATCCTCACCTGAAGGTGCGGCGATGGTTTGTACCAGACCGATAAGAAACTGGGCGAGGGCTCCGTTAAAATCAGCTCGGACAGAATTTAGTGAAACAACCGGGTTATCGGTAAATGCTTCCGTTATTTGCCATGGAGCGATCTTCTCTTGTGTTCCATCCCGTCGCTTAACGGGAATCCACTTCTCGTCAATAAGGTTGAAAAGCACTATGGGCCCCCTTTCTCTATTTTCGTGAAATAATCAGGCCAGCAGTTTTGTCGTAAACCAGGACCACCGGCTTTCCGTCCCTATCCTCCCCAAAACCCTGCCATTTTCCGTCTTCGCGCTGTTCCATTACGACCAGGATGCTCCACTTGCCTTTGTCCGGGAGCTCCTGTTTCAGTGTGTTGACTACTTCGCCAAGGTATTTTCCGTAGTCTGCCTCCCCGGAGACTAGCTTGCTGTTAACGCTCACCTGGCTCATATCCCACGGGAAATCGCTATCCTCATACCAGGGTCTCAACTCACTTCCGTCCCATCTGGCGAGTCTTACCGTAGTCTCGATGCCCCCCAGCCTTGTTGGAGTCTGCATATCCTCCAGCCATTGATTCCAGGTTGCGCTGTACCCTTCCTCGAGCTTCAACATGTTGATGCGGGCAAGCGATCTTTCAGCCTGCCAGTTGGCCTCTGCTTCAAGGTCGCGCCGGTAAAGCGCTTCAGGTATCGTATGCTCAGTATTTCCCGAGAACACAGCTTCAATGAGTTCTCGGGAGTCGTCCGGGATTCTGAGAACGTCCTTGTTTTCCAGCAACCTCGCTGTCAGCCACAGGGAGCCGTGGTTGGGATAAACATATGCCCCCTTCGGGAATGCTTTTTCGTACCAGTCTCCGTCCGCACCGTCGCGGGGCAGGGGAGAATGGACATAGAGACATGCCCGCTCACGGCGATCCTTCTTGCCCGGCCAGGGAAGTGGATTCCATTTATCGTC
>JAAZOO010000153.1 GCA_012797715.1 Geobacteraceae bacterium
AATGAATACATCCTCAACCTCATAGATACTCCCGGCCACGTGGACTTCACCTATGAAGTCTCCCGATCCCTCGCCGCCTGTGAAGGAGGGCTGCTGGTGGTCGACGCATCCCAGGGAGTCGAAGCCCAGACCCTGGCAAACGTCTATCTCGCCCTTGACAACAATCTTGAAGTATTTCCCGTCCTCAACAAGATCGACCTGCCGGCGGCAGAGCCGGAAAGGGTCATTAACGAGATCGAGGAGATCATCGGCATCGACGCCCATGACGCTGTTCTGGCAAGCGCCAAGGAAGGCATCGGCACGCGGGAGATTCTGGAAGAGATTGTCAAGAAGATCCCGCCGCCCGAAGGCGACCCCTCCGCTCCCCTGAAGGCGCTCCTCTTCGACTCCTGGTATGACCAGTACCAAGGGGTGATCATCCTGGTGCGTATCTTCGACGGGACCCTCAAGCGGGGTGACAAGATTCAGCTCATGTCCACAAACCGCACCTACGAAGCGCTCAAGATCGGAGTATTCGCTCCAATGATGCGCGAGATTGATCAGCTGTCCGCCGGTGAGGTGGGTTTTGTCATTGCCGGCATCAAAGATGTGGCGGATGCCAAGGTTGGGGATACGGTAACCCATTATCACCGTCAATGTGATACCCCGCTCGGCGGATTCAAGGAAGTCAAGCCCATGGTGTTCTCGGGCCTCTATCCCATCGATACGGCCCAGTATGAGCAGCTGCGCGATGCCCTGGCAAAACTCCGGCTGAACGATTCCTCCTTTTCCTACGATCCGGAGACCTCAGTGGCCCTCGGATTCGGCTTCCGGTGCGGCTTCCTCGGCCTTCTCCACATGGAAATCATCCAGGAAAGACTCGAACGGGAGTTCGATCTCCAGCTCATAACCACGGCGCCCACGGTCGTGTACAAGGTCCACAGGACCAGCGGAGAGGTCGTCACTATCGAGAGCGCCAATCAGTTGCCGGAACAGCAGCACGTGGACTTCGTGGAAGAACCCTTCATCCTGGTACACATCCACGTTCCCAACGAGTTCGTCGGGGGAGTTCTCGCCCTGTGCGAGGAAAAGCGGGGCGTGCAACGGGAAATCAAGTACCTGACCCAGACCCGGGTCATGATCATCTACGAATTGCCGCTGAACGAGATCGTCCTCGATTTCTACGACAGGTTGAAATCCATTACCAAAGGGTATGCTTCCCTGGATTATGAGTACCTGGATTACCGTCAAAGCGATCTGGTGCGTCTCAACATCTTGATCAACGGAGAGGTAGTGGATGCCCTGTCCCTTATCATCCATCGGGACAAGGCATACTACCGGGGCCGGGATCTCGTATCCAAGATGAAGGAACTCATCCCCCGCCAGATGTTCGAAGTCGTCATCCAGGCGGCCATCGGCAACAAGGTGATCGCCCGTGAGACCGTAAAGGCGCTGCGCAAGGACGTTCTGGCAAAGTGTTACGGCGGGGACATCACACGCAAGAGAAAACTGCTGGAAAAACAGAAGGAAGGGAAAAAACGGATGAAAAACGTGGGGAATGTGGAACTTCCCCAGGAAGCGTTTCTCGCCATTCTCAAGGTGGAAGACAAATAATTCAGCCAGGGGAAACAGACCTCATGGAAAAAAACAGATACCGCGACGACGCGAGCAGCACGGCTCCGGAAACCGATGCCCCCGTAAAGAAGAAGCATCTTGTCAGGGAATACACCGAATCGATAATCATCGCCGTCATCCTGGCCTTGATCATCAGGGCATTCGTTGTCCAGGCGTTCAAGATACCTTCCGGCTCCATGGAAGACACCCTGCTCATCGGCGACCACCTGCTGGTGAACAAGTTTATATACGGCCCTCTGATACCCTTTACCGACAAGCGCCTTTTCAAGATACGCGATCCCCGTCAGGGTGATGTCATCGTCTTCGAATATCCCGAAGACCCGAGCAAAGACTTCATCAAACGTGTCGTCGGTGTTCCGGGAGACATCGTGCAGGGGATCGACAAAAGGGTCTATGTTAACGGAAAACTTTATCAGAATCCCTATGAAGTCCACAAGGAGCAGGATCTCATCCCCAAGGAACAGAACCCCCGGGACACAT
>JAAZOO010000154.1 GCA_012797715.1 Geobacteraceae bacterium
ATCTCTTCCGGTATACTGTGGGCTCCGGAGAGACTTCGTCACGGACATTCCCCATGAGGGCGGAGGTGTCCTCGAGACGCGGATCCGCCTTCTTCGCGGCCGCCAGGACCTCTTTCGCCTCATCGGTGCGGCCGGTTTTCATGTAGACGCGCCCAAGGGCGGTAAGGGCCTTGGCATGGTCTCCCTTGAGCTCTACCGCCTTCTTCAGGGAGGCTACGGCGGCATCGTAGTCCTTGGTGTACTCGTAGAGGATGCCGAGCTTGTAGAAATTGGCCGGGTCGTCCGGGGCAAGCTCGGTGTTTTCCTTCAGCAGGGCAACAGCCTCGGAAACGTCCTTTTTCTTCACGTAGATCGCCAGGAGGCCGTTCCGGGAATCGGCATCGCTCTTCCTGATGCGGAGCGCCTGCTTGTAGTGCTTTTCCGCCTCATCGTCCAGGGCGTTTCTCCGGTAGAGATTGGCCAGTTCCCGATGGGCATCGGGATTGTCGGGATCGAGACGTAGGGCGGCCAGGTACTCGCCCATCGCCTCCTTGTAGTTCCTGTTCTGGACCAGGGCGCGGGCCAGCCGGAAATGGACCCGCGGCGCGTCCTTCTTGGTGCGGAGCACTTCGCGGTACTGCTCGATGGCCTGGGGAAAGCTGCCGCGCAGGGTATAGATGTCGGCGAGGAGCTGGCGCGTTTCCACGCTGTCCGGATCGTCGCGGAGAGCTTCGCGGTATTCCACCACGGCCTCGTCGAGGAGGCCCTTCTTCTCGTACAGGATACCCAGATTCCGATGCACATCTGCGGCCCCGCCCTTCGTGAGAGCCGCTTCCTTATAGGCTTCGATCGCCTCATCGTCGCGTCCGGCGGCCATGTAGGCGTCCCCCAGCTTCTTCAGGGTCTGGCGATCGCCCGGCTTTTCCTTGAGGGCGGTCTCCAGCTCTTCCACGGCCTTGGCGTACTCACCCGACTGCAGGTAGGCGGTTCCCTTGCGCATCTGCTCCATGAGCTCGACGGAGCGGTTCTTGCCGGCAAGCAGGTATTCGTACTCGGCCGCCTTCAGGTCCCCCTTCCGTTCGTATGCCTCGGCAAGGAGAAGATGGATCTTCTTGCTCTGGGGGTTGACCGCCTGCAGGCGCTTCAGCTCGGAAACGGCCTTGTCGATCTCGTTGGTGTCCAGGTAGAGCGACGCCAGGCCGAGCCGGGCATCCTCATGGGAGCTGTCCGCGGACAGGGCCTTGAAGTACTCTTCCCCGGCCTTGTCCAGCATCCCCTGTTTTCGGTAAATATCGGCCAGACCCGTATGGAGGGCGGCGTCGCCCGGCAGCCCCTTGAGCGCTTCGCCGTAATGGTAGACGGCGAGCGGGAACATCTTCTTCTCGGCATAGATGCGGGCAAGGCCCTTGTGGTAGCGGGGGTCATCCTTGAGGGACAAGGCCTTGGTCAGCTCCAGGGCGGCCTCGTCATACATCCCCTTGAGGTAGTAAACGTTCCCCAGGTTCGCGCTCGCGCCCGGAAAGGATGCTTCCTCCGCGAGGCAGCGCCGGTATTCGGCTATCGCCTGATCAAGCCTTCCGTCCCGTTCATGGCGCACGGCCTTGATGAAGCTCCCTGCCGCCCCGTCGGGGCAGAGTTCCAGAATGCGTTTTTCCGCTTGCTCCCTTTCACCGTCACTCTTTTTTTCTCCGAGAGTGTCAACGATCTTTCTCGCCTGCGAGCATTTGCCCGACAGTCCGAAGGTCCAGTCAAAGCCGAAGCTCAGGGAAGCAAGGAGCGCAATCGCAAGTAGTGAAGTTCTTTTCATCGCCGTCCTCGCATGGTGGTGCTGTTGGTATGGTGGTAAACGAGGTGCCGATTATACACACCCGCCCCATAAAATTCAAATCGTATCGCCAATCCATCGGTTTTCCGCCCCGGTGCCGGCCGTTGCGGCATCCGTTCCCGAGGCGCGACCGCCGGAGAGGCGCCCGTCCGCTCCGAAGCCGCCGCAGGGGGACGCGGGGCGCGGCAGAAGCGGGGGACAAGGGCGGAGTTGGGGAGGTATTCACGGATATTTGGTTGACGCCGCGCCGCCGGATACCTTACAGTACAGAGCCAAAGGGAAGAAAAACGGCCTGTTTGGAATGAGTCGGAAGTAGTGTACACTTGACGTAACGGCCCGGAGTGCATACTACAAAACGATACCGCTCGGCTTTGCAACAGACCGATGCAAGATACAAAGGAGACGGCACATGGAAACGACCCTGGACAAGGAAGAACTGAAGATACCCGACACCCTCCCCCTGCTTCCTGTGCGCGATGTGGTGGTATACCCCTACATGATAATCCCTCTCTTCGTGGGAAGAGAGATATCCATAAGCGCCGTGGACTGGGCGCTCTCCCGGGACAGGCTCATCTTCCTCGCGACCCAGAAGGATATTTCCGACGAGGAGCCGTCCATGGACGATATCTACACCGTGGGCACCGTGGCGATGATCATGCGCATGCTCAAGCTCCCCGACGGAAGGGTGAAGATCCTCGTCCAGGGGCTGGCAAAGGGGAGGATTACGGAATTCACCGGTTCCAAGCCGTTCTTTTCCGTGCGCGTGGAACGGATTGTGGAGCCGGTCCCCGCGGAGCCCTCCCTGGAGACGGAGGCGTTCCTGCGCACCATCAAGGAGCAGATCGCGCGCATCACCTCCCTCGGAAAGAGCATTTCCTCGGAGGTTACGGTCATCCTGGAAAACATGCAGGACCCGGGCAGCCTCGCCGATCTCATCGCCAGCAACATCGGGCTGAAGGTGGAAGAGGCGCAGCAGCTTCTCGAGACCGTCGACCCCATCGAGCGCCTCAAGAAAGTCAACGAATTCCTCAACAAGGAAATCGAGCTCCTGTCCATGCAGGCCCGCATCCAGTCGGCGGCCAAGGAGGAAATGGGCAGAACCCAGAGAGAATACTTCCTCAGGGAGCAACTGCGCGCCATCCAGCAGGAACTGGGAGAGACGGACGCCCGCTCCGAGGAGATGGCGGAGCTCAGAAAATCCATCGAGGATGCAAAGATGCCCGCCGCCGTGGAGAAGGAGGCGCTGAAGCAACTGGGGCGCCTGGAACAGATGCACCCGGATGCAGCGGAGGCGAACATGCTCCGCACCTACCTGGACTGGCTGGTGGAGCTCCCCTGGAGCAAGTCCACAAAGGACGTGCTGGACATCGGGCGGGCCAGGGAGATCCTTGACGAGGACCACTACTACCTGGAAAAGATAAAGGATCGCATCCTGGAGTTCCTGGCGGTGCGCAAGCTCAAGAAGAAGATGAAGGGACCCATCCTGTGCTTCGTCGGACCTCCGGGCGTGGGCAAGACCTCCCTGGGAAAATCCATCGCCCGCGCCATGGGGCGCAAATTCCTGCGCATCTCCTTGGGCGGGGTACGGGACGAGGCGGAAATGCGCGGTCATCGCCGCACCTACGTGGGAGCCCTGCCCGGAAGGATCATGCAGGGGCTGAAGCAGGCGGGCTCCAACAACCCCGTGTTCATGCTGGACGAAGTGGACAAGCTCGGCTCGGATTTCCGCGGCGACCCGTCATCGGCCCTGCTGGAGATACTGGACCCGGAACAGAACCATACGTTTTCGGATCACTACATCAATCTCCCCTTCAACCTCTCCAACGTCATGTTCATTGCGACCGCCAACCAGATCGATCCGATCCCGAGCGCACTGCGCGACAGGATGGAGGTGATCACCCTTTCCGGCTACACGGAGGAGGAGAAGCTCCAGATAGCGAAGCGCTACCTGATTCCGCGCCAGATACAGGAGAACGGCATATCGGACGCGATACTCTCCTTTTCCGACGAAGCCATAAAGACCATTATCTCCAAATATACCCGCGAGGCAGGGCTGCGGAACCTGGAAAGGGAGATAGGCGCCATCTGCCGCAAGGTGGCCCGCAAGGTCGCAGAAGGGAGCAAGAAACGATTCACCATCAGCTCGTCCATGGTCGCCAAGTTTCTCGGTCCGCCCAAGTTCCTCCGCGAAAAGGAGATGGAATGCAACGAAGTGGGCGTGGCGACCGGCCTTGCCTGGACCCCGGTAGGCGGTGAGGTGCTGTTCGTGGAAGCGACCGTCATGAAGGGAAAGGGAGGTCTGACCCTGACCGGGCAGTTGGGCGATGTAATGAAGGAGTCCGCGCAGGCAGCCCTCTCCTACATCCGGTCCAAAGCAGCGGAGTTCCATCTGGCCGAGGACTTCTTCACCAATCTGGAGGTCCATGTCCATGTCCCTGCCGGTGCCATCCCCAAGGACGGGCCGTCTGCGGGCATCACCATGGCAACCGCCCTCGTGTCGGCGCTGACCAGAGTGCCCGTCCGCCGCGACGTGGCCATGACCGGCGAGATTACCCTGCGGGGGAGGGTCCTCCCCATCGGCGGTCTCAAGGAAAAGATGCTCGCCGCCATCAGGGCCGGCATCACCACCATCGTGATTCCGGAAGAGAACAGGAAGGACCTGGAGGAGATTCCTAAGCATATCCTGAAAAAGGTCCGCATCGTGACGGCACAGAGCATCGACGAGGTGCTGAAAATGACCCTGGAAAAGTACCCTCCCCCACCGCCCGCGCCGTCGGTTACGGCGACGCGCAAGCCGAAGGCAGCGGCACGCCGAGCCGTTCCGCCTCCCAAGGTCGTTTCTTGAACGTCGGGCGGAGACTGGGGGATATCGGCGAGTTCGGTTTCATCGATCGGATAGCCGCCCGTACGGGGAACGGGGAGGGAGTAGTCATCGGCATCGGAGACGATGCCGCCGCGTTCCGGACGCCGGACGGCCGCGTCACCCTGGTAACGGCCGACATGCTGGTGGAAGGGGTCCATTTCGACCTCTCCCTCTGCGACCCGTTCTCCCTGGGAAGAAAGGCCCTGGCGGTCAACCTCTCCGATGTGGCGGCCATGGGGGGCGAACCTCGCCATTTTCTCCTTTCCCTGGCCGTCCCGTCCGCCACGACCCTCGATTTCCTCGACGAGTGCGTGCGCGGCATGCTGCACCGGGCCGGGGAATTCGGCGTCACGCTCATGGGAGGCGATACCTGCTCCTCGCCGGACCGGCTGGTCCTTTCCATTACGCTTTTGGGCGATCAGCTTCCGGAAAGGATTCTCCGCCGCCGCGGGGCCCGTCCGGGCGACCGCGTCTGCGTCACCGGAACCGTGGGCGATTCCGCTCTCGGTCTCCAGCTGCTGAAACGGGGAACAGGGGACCATCCCGTCGTCCGGCGCCACCTGGACCCCACCCCGCGGGTCCGGGAAGGGAAGGCCCTTGCCGACGCGCGCCTCCCGTCTGCCATGATAGACGTGAGCGACGGCCTCCTGGCGGACCTGGGACATATTCTCGACCAGTCCGCCGTGGGGGCACGGATACGCCTGGACGCCCTTCCCCTGTCCGATGATTTCCGGGGAAGTGCGGCCGCCGCATCGCCGGACCCCCTGTCCCTTGCGCTGGCGGGTGGTGAAGACTACGAACTCCTGTTCACCGTACCCCCGGACAACATGCCCTCCGTTTTCCGCCTCATGGAGGAGATGGGCACCCCCGTAACGGACATCGGCGCCGTGACCG
>JAAZOO010000155.1 GCA_012797715.1 Geobacteraceae bacterium
CAAGGGGCCTAAGGGGGCGCGCATCTCAAAACCCAACGACCGCCACCCAGTATCAACGGCGGAAACCGCACTCCAGCTGGAAAAATCGGGGATTCAGCCCCGCAAGGGGCTCCCGCAGCTTGGCCAGCTCCTGTTCAGGTCCGTGGACTTCCAGACGAATAATGTCTGCAATCTTCAAGGCTTCGCCCAGCAGAGGGCCCACGTTATCCAGGTGCGCCAGGAGCCCTTCCGCGTCTTCATATCCCTCGCGGCAATGGGCCTCGGTTCCGTCGAAGGTAAAACCGTAATACAGGCATTTCGGCTCTCCCTTCGTTTTCGCCACCATTTCCTCACCCAATCGTTTGAATTCCTCCATCTTGCCGGCCTTGATGCTGAAATAAGGCACGATGGTGCAGCATTTGTCATCAGTCGTCATGCCAGGCTCCTTTGTTGTGGAATTCCACCCCCGTAGCTTCGAAAAACCGATACTCTTCATGCTCCTCTATGGCATGCCACGACGATGGGTTTAAAGGCCCCGTACGGTATATATCCCTTTCCATACGCTACAGCAATCTGTATTTCGATGTGGCAAGTTTTCGCCTTGGAACCGGCAGCACAAGACGGTCAGCAGCGGAACTGCCACGCCATGTGAAGCCGCTTTCCAGCAAGAGTTGACCGTTATGCTGAACCCGGCTCCCCATGACGGACCGCCGTCCCCCTTCACGGGCGCCCAATCCGCCTTTGCCGGCTCTTCCCGTTCATCGGCGCGCCACAGGAGCGATGCCCTGGGAAGTACCGCAATCCTGTTCCCAGATGATTTCCGTAGTTCGATGGCTCGCCCCACATCCACAACGAGGGTCTGCCCGCCCCTGGAGACGCAGGAGGGATCATCGACGTGCTCACCCTCCCCCGCAGTCTGTCGCCCCTTTCTTGGACTGCCTCGACCCTTTCTCCGGCCCGCAAAAGGGATTCCGTTCAACCCGGAGGCGAGCGGTTCTCCCGCCTGGCAGAAAACACGGGGATGGGAGCCTGCCTTTGATGGCATGCCGTGTATGCCGAGACTGGGATCAAGCCTCTCGACGGGACCGGACCGCACCGCTCATGAGCAATGTTCTTCTCACTTTCCGAAGGGTTACGCGCTCGTGACCGGTATCCTCATCGTCATGGCTATCATGATGTACCCCAGATAGAATCGCTCATGAACTGCATCCTGATCCGCTCTTCGGCGTTCTGCTCGTAAAACTCTTCCTCGGAGAAAGAAAACCGGTAGGATTCCACGTAGTCACGCAGCACCCGATAGGCCGCGTTGACTCTTCGTATCTGTTTCGGCTCTTCCTGAACACCGCAATCGGGATGGTACCGTCGTACCAGTTCCCGATGACGCTCTCTTATTTCGCGGAGCGTCGCACGCTCACCGATCCCGAACACCAGCAGGGATTCCCGCAATTGGGCATAGGTCACTCTGTTCCTCCGTTATCCGTCGATGAAATCCGGCCTTACGCGGCAAACCGGTTGAGCTGCACGCGTTCCCGTTTCCGCACACAGCTGAAACTCCCTGTTCCGGCAGCGCCTTTCACCTGTCCATCGGACGCTGCGATTACCTGACCGGGTAGAATCACCAGAGCCTCCATGATGGCTGCCAGGTCAATCAGCCGATGGGAAACTTCCCCCCATGGCGGCACTCTTCCCCGTTCCGATCCTACTCTCTTGTCTCCCGATACTCTTGCTGGGCACGCTCACTGCACAGGAGAAGCGATCACATGTTTCATATCATTAAGTGTATGATGCACATATAAGATAAAAACCGCATTCCCATCTGTCAAGAAAAAAGCCCGTCGGTGAATCTTCTTCCGGACGGGCGTTTTTACCCTACGACCACTCGCGGAATCTTCTCCAGGGGAGACCCCTCACAGTCCCTTCTTTTCAAACCAGCGGAAAAGGAGCAGCCCCCCGATGATGAACAGCGGGATGATGAACCAGTGGCTCACGCCCAAAACCTGCGGCAGAGTGATCTTGCCAAAATCACCCCAGGTCAGAACCGTTGCCTTCATGGCCGGGAATGCCTCTGCATAGAGCGCTGCGCCGCACAGCATGCCCACGATTCCCCAGACCGAGTCCCAACGCCCCTCGCCGAAGGCGCCCAGCGACGTTCCGGGACAATATCCCAGGAGTCCCCACCCGATGCCGAAGATCAGTCCGCCAATCACCACCCCGCCGACAATCATGGGCTTGATGGAAAGCTTGGCCAACCCCAGATCGTTGAGCAGGTAGACGCCGACCATGCCCACGAGCACAGCGGAAAACATGAATTTCACAATCGTCATATCCATCAGACGCAGGGCTCCCAGCTGCTTGTCATAGCGGAGCACCCGTCCCTTCTGCAGCAGGAATCCGAACAGGATGCCGGTAACCAGTCCGTAGATGAGTGTCGTCATGAGCGTTCACCTCCCCCGTAGAGCAGTCGGGCAACGATGATGCCGCCCACAAAGAAGCAGACCAATGCAACGAAGCCGCTTACCGCCAGTTGCATGGACCCGCTGAGACCGTGGCCGCTGGGGCACCCGTCTGCCAGCCGCGCTCCGAACATACCGATGGTTCCCCCCACGAACGCGGTCAGCCAGCGTTTCCAGCGCACCGGGCCGAAACGCTCTTCCCACATAGGGGGAACCGCCTGCCAGCGGAAGCTGCCTGACGTGGTGGAGGCGATGAGTGCGCCGATGAAGATCACCACCACGAACATCCACTGCCAGTCGATGATGGGAAGTTCCTTCATAAAGTAGGGCATCTGAGCCACCCGCTCCGGATCCACCGCCTTTTCCACCATGCCCGCGGAGCGTACGAATGTGGTGGAGGCCCCAAAATACTTCCCGGCAATCCAGACCGAACCGATGGACACCAGACCGCTCAGGGCGCCGGCAAGATAGGGGCTCCACCCTCCATCACCATTCTCTTTCATACAGCACCTCCCTGTGTGGTTTCCGGAAACCTGCAGGGTTCCGTCGTACCAAAACTATACCACTTTGCCTTCCCGTGAAAAGTATCCTGCAGTCAGATAAACAGGTTGTTGTCGGCTTTCTCCGAGGCCTCCAGGTACGACGCGACACCACCCACCTGGATGCCGTCGATGAGTTCCTCCCTGCGGATACCCATCAGGTCCATGGACATCTGGCATGCCACGAGATGTGCGCCGCCCCTGATTGCCGATGCCATCATTTCCTCCAGGGAGGCCACGTTCTTGCGCTTCATGATTCCCCGAATCATCTTCCCGCCCATGCCGCCCATGCTCATCCTGGACAGGGCGAGCTTGCTGCTGCCCCGCGGCATCATCCAGCCGAAGGCCTTCTCCATGAGGTTCTTTCCCAGACCGCCGACCTTTTCCCGCTTGCGCAGGGCGTTCAGCCCCCAGAAGGTGAAGAACATGGTCACCGTGCGGCCCATGGCAAGGGCGCCGTTGGCGATGACAAAACTGGCGATGACCTTGTCCAGGTCCCCTGAGAAGACGATGATGGTCTTGTCGTTGCCGGCGGAAACAGGGGACTGAGGAGCCGCCGACCCGGACTTTTCGATGACCGCCGTGACGATGCCCTTTTCGATGCTGATGTGGCGGACGATGTTGCCGGTGGCCCGCGCCCAAGACGGTGCGTCGCTCAAGAAACCGGGATCGCTGGCGGTTATGGCGACCGCCTCGCCCGGCTGGAGTTCGTCCATCTCCTTCTTGAGGCGCATGACCGGGCCCGGACACTGCAGGCCGCAGGCGTTTACTTCGACGATTTTTCCGGTTTTCTCTTGTGGAGTCGACGTCTCAGTGAGCTTTCCCGCTCCGGATGCGTAAAGATTCGCCGCCTTGGCAATGGATTCCTGGGGGCCGGTGGCGATGTGCCATGTCTCATAGCCGCCGGAGAGGTTGTAGACATTGCTGAATCCGTGCGCCGTCAGGACTCTCGCCGCATTGTAGGCTATGTGCCCTACCTTGCAGTACACGACAATCTTCCGGTCCCGGGGAATTTCGTCCATCCTTTCACGCAGTTCTGCCAGGGGGATATGCGTTGCACCCGGCATGCCGCCGGTGGCGAATTCCGCAGGGGTGCGCACGTCCAGGAGAAACAGGTCCGCCGTGTCCCAACTCTCCACCTCCTCCCACGTTACGGCTTTCACAAGGCCGTCCAGTATGTTCTGGGCCACGAACCCCGCAAAGTTGACCGGATCCTTGGCCGAGGAGTAGGGAGGCGCGTAGGCGTGCTCGATCTCGGCCAGATCGTCCACGGTCATCTCCCCCTTGATGGCCGTTGCGATGACGTCGATGCGCTTGTCAATGCCGCCGTATCCCGTTGCCTGCGCGCCGAGCACACGCCGCGTCTCGGGAGAGTAGACCAGCTTCAGGCTCATCTTCATGGCGCCCGGATAGTAGCTGGAGCTGTCGTTGGGGTGGATGACGACCGAAGCGCAGGAAATATTGTTGGCCTTGCACAGCTTCTCGGAAGCGCCGGTCATGCCGACGGTAAGGTCGAAGACCTTGGCGATGGCGGTGCCCATGGTGCCGTTGTAGCTGCGCCGCTGACGGCCTGCCATGTTTCCGGCAACGATCCTCCCCTGCTTGTTGGCAGGACCGGCCAGGGGGATGGCTGTCTTCCGGCCGGTAAGGGGGTGCCTCACCTCCACCGCATCGCCCGCGGCATAGACGTGCTCATCGGTGGTTTGCAGAAAGTCGTCGACTATGATGTGCCCCTTGGGCCCGAGCCCGATTCCGGAGCCGGCCAGGAAGCCGGTGTTCGGCTTGACGCCGATGGAAAGCAGCACCAGATCCGCTTCCACCGTTCTGCCGCTGGTCAGGCGGGCGATGACGCCGCCGCCGGGTTTCGCCTCGAAAGCGGCAACCGCGTCATCCAGCAGGAGTCCCACGTTGTGCAGCGCCACCTCCCGGTGGACCATGGCCGCAATCTCATAATCAACGACATTCATGGCCTGCTTCGCCATCTCCACTACGGTAACGCTGATGCCGCGGGCATGGAGGTTTTCCGCCATCTCCAGACCGATGAAGCCGGCTCCCACCACCAGGGCGCTCTTGACCGTGCCGTTGTCCACCATGGAGCGGATCCGGTCGGAGTCCGGGATGGTCCAGAGTGTGTGAATGGCTGGATGATCCGCTCCGGGGATGGTCGGTTTCACCGGAGAGCCGCCCGGCGTCAGCAGGAGTTTGTCGTAGGATTCGTCATACTCACGGCCCGACTGAAGCTCTCTTACCCGTATTCGCCTTTCGTCGGGACGGACGGCCAGCACCTCGTGTCCGGTGCGGACCTGGATGTTGAAAAGACTCTTGAAACCCTCCGGAGTCTGTATCAGAAGCCGTTCCCGCTCGGAAATCGCGTCGCCGATGTAGTACGGGAGACCGCAATTGGCGTATGAGACATACGCACCCCGCTCGAAAACGACGATCTCCGCTGTCTCGTCAAGCCTCCTCAATCTGGTCGCCGCAGACATGCCCGCGGCAACTCCGCCTACGATGAGATGTTTTGCCATGGATTCCTCCGGATAGGTATGGGATACGCACGAATTTTTTGATCGCACGCTTTTCTCCAAAGTTTTATGTATTATATATATGAATAATTGAATTTTTGTCAAGCAGTATTCTCCCTGCCGGGTGCACAATGTTTGCGTTCCCGAATCCGGGACTGGGAAGGCGCCGTCATACTTCATTCTGCTAGAACGGCTCGGCCCGCGCTTTCAGGTTGATTGACGGAAGAATGGATGGAAGGTGAGTGATGGTGAGCAATCCGCCACGGTGTCGGCACGACAGAGGACGCTCCTGAAATATCCGGCCTCTCCGGCTTCCTGAGCAGCAGGCACACCGTTGCGGGAGGCACCCTGTTCACGGCCGCGATATGGACAAGAGGTGCCTTGTCATCGGAAATGGAAAATCCGGTCTGTCAAATCTCCCGGAGTGCGGCGCCTCTCTCGATGGACAGATGCGGGCAGAAATAATCACAGAGAGTGCGACACTGCGCCGTTGCAGGGCGGACCGTCCGCCGCTGCCCTGATGCCGTCTTTTCTTGCGGCAAAAATCCATGGTATACGTTACCCTGTATTCCAGGGTATACGATGGTGAGCTCATGACAACCGGAAACTGCTCGCGGGACGGGATTTCATGAACCACGGGGTTGAACCATGACACGAACTGCCTTTCGATACGTCGGACTGAAGTATTGGCTGCCTGCCGTCGGCGTTTTGATTTCCCTGCTTCTGGCATGGTATGCGGTCCTCCAGTATCGAAAGGCGATCCCCGTGGCCGGTGAAAACCTTCGCGGTCTTGCCCTTTCCCTTGCCGCCGCAATGGAAACCCTTGCCGTCAATGACCCCTCCCTTGCTTCGCTGAAGGATTTCCGCACCTCAGACATTGCCTATTTCGCCCTTATCAAACCGGACGGCACTATCCGAATCCATTCGAACAGCGCCCTTGCGGGGACCCGTGTCCCGGATCGCCGGTATTTACCGGTCTTCAGCAGGGGAGAATCCTCGGATGGGCGCATACGGCTGGGTACCGGAGAAGAGGTCTACGAATCTAACACCCCCCTCCATTTTTCCGGACAGGTGGCGGCGCTCCGCCTTGCCCTCCACACCTACCGTTCAGATGCGGTTATCCGGGGGGCCCGGACACATATGCTGGTGCTCTTCGCGCTCCTTGTTCTGGCCTGGGTCCTGGGACTCCTCCTGTTCCGCCTGCACTTGCGCGCTGAAGGCTTTCGGGAGGAGATGGAGCACCGTCGGAGACTTGCCCAGCTTGGCGAGATGGGAGCCGCCATAGCCCATGAAATCCGGAATCCGCTTGCAGGAATAAAGGGGTATGCGCAACTGCTTCTGGAAAATGGCTCCTCGGCATCGAACGCCCGGCCCGCGGCGTTGATCGTGGAAGAGGCGCTTCGCCTCGAACGGCTGGTAAACGACCTCCTCTGCTTCGTGCGCCCGTCCCCGGCGCCCCTTTCAGCCGTGAATCCCGGCGCTGTCATCCGCCGATCCCTGGAGATTGTGGAGCCGGAGGCGGCGCGAAGGAGGGTCTCCGTAACGGCGAATCTCGCGGAAGGCCTGGTGATCGCGGGTGACGCGGACGGATTGGAGCAGGTCTTTCTCAACCTGCTGGAAAACGGCCTGCAAGCCATGGCCGAGGGGGGAAATCTTGAGGTGAGAATGGCCGAACGGAGAGGTATGGCGCGGATAGAGGTCCGGGACAGGGGGCACGGCATCCCCGAATCGGAATGGGAGAGAATTTTCGAACCGTTCCATACGATGCGTGCCCGCGGAACCGGTCTCGGTCTGGCCATATGCAGGAAGATCATCGAAAACCACGGGGGAAGAATCAGGGTCGGAGACAGTTCCTCCCATGGGACAACGATTGTCGTTGAACTCCCCCTTGTTCGGCACAAAGGATAGCAGCGGCCTTGGGCAAGGCGACACAGAGGAAAGATGGAGCGGAGAATGGAACGAATCCTTGTTGTGGAAGACGATACCACCTTCAGAAGCCTTCTTGCCACGATCCTCCACGGAGAAGGGTATGAGGTGGCGGAGGCGGAAGACGGAGAGAAGGCACTGGCACTGCTGCGGCACAGCGAGTTCGACCTGGTCGTCTCGGACCTGCGGATGCCGGGCAGAAACGGCATGGAGCTCTTTCGCGAGACGAGATCCTACCCGGCGCCCCCTCCCTTCCTGCTGATTACCGCCTACGGCACCATTGAGGAGGCAGTGTCCGCCATCAAGGAAGGAGCGGCCGACTTTCTCACCAAGCCGTTGAAAGACCCCGCAGCGTTGAGGACACTGGTGAAAAAGGTCCTCGACTCCGGGCGGCGCGAACGGGAATACCTGTCCCTGAAGGAGGCGGAGAACCGGGGGCTGCCGCCCGAAGAACTGATTTTCGCCGGCAAGGCGATGAAGGATATACGCCGCATGGTGCGCGAGGTAGCAAAGACCGCCTCTACGGTGGTCGTGTACGGTGAAAGCGGCACCGGCAAGGAATTGATAGCCCGCATGATCCACCTCCTGAGCCCGCGGCGGGAGGCGGGCTTTGTCCCGATTAACTGCGCATCCATACCGGACAACCTGCTGGAGAGCGAACTGTTCGGTCATGAACGGGGCGCCTTCACCGGCGCCGTTCAGGCGCGCCGGGGCAAGTTCGAACTGGCCCGGGGCGGCACCATCTTCCTGGACGAGATCGGTGAAATGCCCTTCCCCCTCCAGGCGAAACTCCTCAGGGTGCTGCAGGAACGTTCCTTCGAACGGGTCGGCGGGTCACGGGAGATACGGGCTGACGTCAGGGTCATAGCCGCCACCAACAGGAACCTGGAAACGGAAGTGAAAGGGGGAAGGTTCCGGGAAGATCTCTTTTACCGGCTCCATGTCTTCCCGCTCCGCCTTCCCCCCTTGCGGGAGCGCCGGGACGCCATACCCGAACTGGCGGCCTATTTTGCGGAAAAGTTTTCCGGACGCGCCGGCAAGCGAAATCTTGCACTTCCTCCCGAAACCATGGATGCGCTTGTGCAGTACCCGTGGCCCGGCAATATACGGGAACTGCAGAATGTCCTGGAAAGGGCGGTGATTCTCTGCCGGGACAGGATAGAACCGTGCGACCTGCCGGAAGCACTGTGCCGTCCTGTCCACAAGTCAGGCCGGAGCGGCGGCACACTGCGGGAGCGGGAGAAAGAGGCTATCATCGCGGCCCTGGAAAACAACGGGGGAAACCGTCGGCGCGCCGCCGAGGAACTGGGCCTTTCACGCAGAACCCTCCAGTACCGGATCAAGGAGTACGGACTGATCGACGAAGACCGGCAATCGTAACGGTGCAAAAGATGCACGGCCGGTGCCGAATCTGCACGGGATTTTTTATGGTTCGACTCCTGTGCAGAACTCATGTACTCAATGATATCAAATAGATACGAGTATTTTTCCGCCTTGGCATGGTGCTTGGTATATCCCTTCACAGGATGTATCCATTACGGCAGAGGAGGAATCATCATGAAAAGCAGGAGAATCGCGCTGGCAGGAGTTATTGCTGTATGCATCGTGACCATTGCGAGCGGGGCGTTGGCGGCCGACCAGAAACGGGATCGAAAGCGTGACGGCACGTGCAGAGCTCACATCGTAAAGGTGGTCGAGGGACTGTAGCAGGCAGGAGATCAGGCCGTTCTTTTCATCGGACGCTTCCACTCACCGCCACCAACATCGCAGAAAGCGCGCTGGAAAGTACCGCGTCGTGTAAAGAACGGCCTTGACTTCATCCACAGCAACGAAGTATGCAGAGGAGAAGGTACCATGAAAACAGGAAAAGTCGCGATAGCCGGAGTTGTTGCCGTGTGCTCCCTGGCAATGGCGGTCCAAGCCTTCCCGGCGGGAGGTCAACGATTGCAGAGGCGTGATGGCAGCTGTCTCAAGACCTCAACTTCAACACAGACCAGGACACAGACCCAGGTCCGGCAGCGGTTGCAGGACGGTTCGGGAAGCGGAGCCGCTGCCAGTGGAGTCGGAGCGGGTCAGGGGCAGATGAGAAAGCTGGGTCCCGGAGACGGGACAGGAAACAGCACCAGACCGTTGGACGGTACGGGATACGGTTCACCCAACAGGTAACAAAGGGAGGTGAAATCCCTGTCCCCCCGTGTCCCGACGGGACAAGGAGTAGAGATGAAGTCAGGCCGTTTCTTTTTCACTGCGGTGTTTCTTTTCGTCATTCATTTTTCTTCGGTGACGAACGCGCTTGCATTCTGGGGATTCGGCGGAGACGCGTCCGGAGAAAGGAGCGGCCTTGACTTCAACGGCGGTTATGACCGGAATACCGAGACAACGGTAAAGGGAGCGGTAGTCTCGGTGGAAACCGGCCAGTCTGGCGGCCCCGTTCTCTTTGGGGTTCGGCAACCGGGCGGTGAAGTGGTGCATGTAGTTGCCGCTCCGCAATGGTTCTGGTCTGACAGGGGTATCGACGTGAACCCAGATGATATGCTGGAGGCAACCGGTTCCAAGGCACAGGGCAAGGATGGGAAAATCTATCTCATCAGCCGGACAATCACAAATCATACCGACAAGGAAAGCGTCACCCTGCGCGATGAAGACGGGCGGCCGGAATGGCGGGGAGGGAGCAGGGGCAAGCATGGCGCCGGCGCCGGGCAACGCCGCATGGGAGCAGGTGGGAGGAGAAGGTGATGGAAAGAATGGCTCGATTCATATTTCTGTGTTTCATGGGCAGCGCATGCCTCTGGTCGCCGTCCTTTTCCTTTGCCGGTTCCGGGGACACCGTGCTGTCCGTGGGACTGGGGGTTGAATATGCAACCG
>JAAZOO010000012.1 GCA_012797715.1 Geobacteraceae bacterium
AAACAGGCCACCGAGGAGAACACGGAGGTGGACCATGTTTCTTCGGCAACCCGGCTATCCCGCCTCAATGCGGGACCCGTGGCTTTGTGTCCCCCGGTTACCCGAGGTTTACCCGTTCGGAAACAGCTGATTGAGCTTTTGTTGAATTAAACGGCAAATCAGACGAAAAGTACGTGATGAAGATCACGGAAATTAAATTTTCTATGGCACAGTCCGATGCTCGGGCGTCTTGTCATCCGGGAAGACCGGTTGGGACGTCCTGTCCCGCCAAGTCTGCCCGTGTCGGAAATGGAAAAGGGATGGACCTCTCACCGTCATCCGCCGCACACCGGAGATTTCAGATGGAAGAGGAGGATTCGGCAGCGGAAAGGGCTTCGTTCATCTCCAAAGGGATACTGTAGCGTATTACGCCTTTTTCAATGGCCACCGATGCGAAAAAGGGAAAGAAATAGAGATACTCACACTTCTTCATCTCGACCCTGCATTGGAGGATATCTTTGATAGACTGCGCGACCGCATCGGCATCTTCGGCGCCGCACATCTCCATCATCGCGGCAAGGGATGTTTCATAGATGGGCTGGGGGCCCTCCTGCAAAAACGTTTCGCGCACGTTTTCGAGCAAGCGGTTGAAGCAGGTGAGGGCGCAGGGAGAGAGCTTGCTGGAGAATGAGGAAAAATTCGCCTTCGTTGTTTCGCTCATGAGTACCTCCGGGAAAATGCCGGAAGTATAGCACGGCAGGCGATAATGGCAACAGTTTCCTGGATCGCCCAGACGCGCCGGTCCTGCCCGGACACGGGAAGAGAGGCGCGGGTGACGGATGCTTTAGGATTCACTCCCCCGAAGAGTACCACCGGCGTGCGGATCGAAAAGAATGCGCAGGAAATTCCGCGCCAGAACCGGGTGGAAATCGGTCCCGGCTTTTTCCGCTATCATTTCGGCGACAACCGCCCCATCCACGGCGCCCCGGTATACGCGTGTCGTCCTGAGCGCGTCAAAGCAATCAGAGATGGTTGTCATGTGACTGCACAGATTCTGCCGCCACCCCTCCCTTCGAGCCGGATATCCCGTGCCGTCGAACTTCATGTGGTGCTCATAGGCACAGACCACCGCCAGCTTCGGCACCCCGGGGACATCAAGGAGATAGTGCGCGCCTTGAACCGGATGCCGCTTGATTATGTCCCGCTCTGCATCGCTTAACTGGCCGGGCTTGGACAGAATGTCTTCCGGAACGAACAGCTTGCCGATATCGTGCAGCATCCCGGCGACTCCTATCTCATGGAGGGAGGGTCCGTCGACCCCCATGGCCGTTGCCTGTGCAAGGTTGAGGATGCAGACGTTCGTGGAATGCGTGAACGTATACTCGTCCAGCGCGCGCAACAGGGACAGTGCACGGTGAGGCGAAGACACCCTGCTGAAAGCCCGGATAAAGGATCGCACAACCCTGTTGATTCCCGGCATGGAGGGCTTCCTGTTCCCCTGAATGCATTCGCGCAGCTTGACAAAGACCTCCCGCTCATAGTCCGGCACTTCCCACAGTTCAAGGGCATCGGCAGGATCATTGGGGGCGTCTCCGTATTCATCCGTGGAAGAGGCATGTATCTCGACCTTTCCGATGCGGATATGCTCCGATGAGCTGATTTCCGCCCCGGACCCTCCCTGTCCCGCCAGGACCCGTATCAGGGACTGAAGCTCAGGGAATTCAACCTGCCGGCCTATACGCACATGACCGATTCCCTTTTCCGAAAGCATCCTGATGAATCTGTCCAGGTACATGCTCCCCTCAATCGGCACCGTGTCGCAGATCAACTCATCATCAAGAACCATCAATTCCAGATCTTCCTTTTCCTCCAGAACCCGTTGCAGATTGGCGAAGGCATCCTGCGTCAGGCGAACCACCTGGAGGTGTTCCGGCGAATACAGCGAAGACCCAGAAACGGCGGATACCAGGTGCCGGATAAAATTCCGGACATGATTCATAGTGTCAGGCCCCATTCCCTGCCCTTCCCCGCGTTTTGCAATTGTTCCCATGCCTGTTCCGACAGTTCCCGATTCCTTGATTCAGCCATGGTCGCGAGCAGTGCGTATGCGGAGGGGTCCCGGTACCTGCCGAGAGTCTGTATGATCTCCTTCTGTAACGACAGGTAGAACGAGGCGCGGAAAAGGGACCGTTTACGCAGAATCTTTTCCAGGTCGGCAATGGCACGCGCGTCGCCGATCTCGGCCAGGGAACGTAGTGCCGCTTTCTTCTCCGCGGCCGAGTCCGGAGACGTCCCCTTCCGATGCAGGATGTGCAGAAGTGCCGTCACCACATCCGGATGCACGCTCTTTTCAGCCAGTTGAATTGCGTGCATCCGCATCGTCCTGTCGTCACTCCTCAGATCATCCAGAAGCATACAATCCCCTTCCGGGTCGCCCAAATCGAGATACATTTCAAGCACCATATGGCGAACCTTGGGATGCGGATGTTCCGCAACCCGGCGAAGATGCGTCGCCAGGTCCGCCCCCCCCGACCGGCGGAGGATGATGAGCAGATTCCTGACAAAGTACCACCGGGGATCCCCCAGACGTGCCGCAACTGAGTCCCTGGCCAGGGAAGAAAGATGCATCAGCTGTTCGAGGCAGTATCTCCGGATCGTGCGATTCTCCTCTTCCGCAAGCCTGTCCAGCAGGGGCTCGATAAAAGGTCTCCCCACCGAGCGGATAAGAGAGCTGATGTCGCCATACTTTTCCTTTCCCCACACGGCAAAACCGTTCAGCACCTCGGCGGTGAAATCAGTATCCGCAAAGGTTTCCAGCATATCATGCTTCAACGACGACGACGCCTCCCCCGACTCGAAAGGGATTTCGCGGAAATGCTCGTACATCTTTTTCAGCGAGCGGAAATCCCCGGTTTCCAGAAAGTATCGGCAATAATCCATCAGATTGCGCCTGAGCGCCTCCATCTGTTCTTCCGCGGCATGCAGGACACTGTCGAGAATGATGTCGCTGACCGCGACTTCGATGCATTCCGGAGACAGCGTCTCTTTCAGCTCGGCGAGCTCTCACTAGCCGGGAGCCGGGATTTCCCGGGAACAAATCAGGGTATAAAGCGTTGCCAGGTAGTCCGAGGGAATATACTCTTCGCCGGTTGTTTCCCTGAAAATGGTTTCCAGAGTCTCCTGTACAGAACCGGAAGCCTCATCTGCTTCTCCCTCTGCTCCCGCTCTCCCCGCCGGATCCGGAACCGAACAGGCGGATATTTTCTCCACTACGCGCAGCAGCAAGGGCGGAAGCGTTTTCCCGTCTTCCCGGAAGCTCCGGAGGGCCTCCCCCACAAGTCCCCGGGGCAGACGGGACAGCATGTCCAAGACAGGATCCTCGTCACCCTCCAGGTCATTCAGCACGCACGCGAAGAAGTGCCTCCGCAACTCCCAGGGCGCGGATCGAATGAAATGGGCTATGTTTCCGAATGCCTCTCTTTCCAGGTGCGCAAGGCCGGCCCGGCGAGACTCCCTTCGCAGGAAAAGCGCAAGACGCTCCATCCCCTGAAGCTGATCGTCACAGGGCTGACCCAACAGGATGCCGAGAAGAGCCTCCGGTCCCGCCACGGTATCCGAAACCGCGTCCATGGGAAAAGAAGGAGTATCCGCCCGCATCATTTCCAGCACAAAGGATTCCCAGAGCGAGGACGTCCCCTGCCTGCCGTCCTCCTCCGCGGAGGCGATATCGTCGGAGACGTGCACGCAGTCATACCGGACGGCCCTGACACGGAGATTCTCAAATCCCGCATCCCGGACAACGGTTTCGATGCCGCCCGAAGCGGAGACAGACTCCCGCTTTGCCGCGAGTATGACGTTGAAGTTCTCAATCTCCCGGGCGGTAATACCCCGTGCGAAGGTTATGACGGCAACGTGATGGTACAGAAGCGGTTTTGTGAATGCGCGCGCGACCGGAGTGAGGCGCTGGAAGGAACGTCCGTCGATACACAGGGAATCCCGCCCGATGCCCACGGTCAATTCTTCACGAGACTCGAACAGCCGCGTGAAGAGTCCCGCCACCTTCTCACAGGAAGCGGCGACAACGGGATGCCCTTTCGGGTAGGAGGATACATTCCTACGGCAAATGGTCAGCTCCTGAAGAATCCTGGAAAAAAGTTCGGAATCCGGGGAAGAGAGACAAAGCTCGGAGGAATTCGTATCCATGGATACTCCCATTGACGGCTCGGGCGATGTGCGCCGCGGGGAAACTGCTAGAGAGGGATACCGGCGATTT
>JAAZOO010000156.1 GCA_012797715.1 Geobacteraceae bacterium
TCGGCAGAATAGAAAAATAACCCGTTCCATGTTGACATCATGCACATCCGTGGTTTTCTTGATTGCAAGAATTGTTCAATAAATACGGCACGGTATGCCTGTTTTCTGGTGGCACGGTTTGAGCATGCAAAATTCCCTGTAGCAGCAGAAACGCCCGCGTGGAGCATGCCAGATGATGAATCTGACCCAGAGCAAGAGCAAAAAACAGATACCGAAGGGGTCATTGCGGTCTTTTCTCGGCAAGACGGCCGGTGAGCTCACCCGTGTTCTGGGCGAACCCTTCGCTTCGTACAGCTATGGAGACAGCGAGGTCTTCCTCTATGATTCGAAGCCGGTGACGACGGTTGCCCTGCGTAACGGGCTGATTGTGAAATGCAACGATGTTGCTGAATCACGAAGGCAATTGCGTGTGCAGCCCCTGCAGAACATACCGGTGGTATCCCGTGGCGAGGCGTGCAACAGGGGGGTGCTCAAGGACATCTCGATTGGCGGCGCCGCCGTTTCGTTTCCATCTGATGCCGTCTTCGTGATGAGGGAATCCGCCGTGCTTTCTTTTTCGCTCCCCACGGAAGGTTCCGGCCGGTTTCTGGAGATACCGTGCCGCGTCAAGGACATCCGCATCGTGGACGGAGAGTGCGTCACCGTTTTCCTCTTCGATTGCACACGCGCTCCACGGGAAAAGGCGACCATCGCACGCTACATATCCATACGGAAAATACAGGATGAACTTGCCATTGATGATTCGTCCCTGTGGGTGACGCGTGATGACACCGGGAGCTTTCCTGTGCGCGTCAACTGAAGGAAGCTTCGCTCCCTCCCTTTTTCCTTCCCTGCAGGCAGTTTCCGTGCTCTCTCGCCCGTTTCGCATCGGATAGGTATTCACCAGGCGCATCCCCGTTTCCTGGCACCTCACAACAATGAACCTAGGTTCGGCGTTTGGAGGCATCCTTCGTTCTCTCCGATTGCCGTCTTTGTGCTTCTCTAGGCTCATTTCACTACAGCCGATACATTCACCCTTCGGGTTCGGACAGTATCGGCTGTGGCCGCTCAATTTCGCTAAGAGCAGCAACGAAATACGACAGAGTCGCTCTCTAAGGATACCTCCAACTGCCGTTTTTAGGATGAACCGTGATTCGGCGGTTGGGGCCATCCTCCGTTTGCTCCGGCCCCCTGTTTCTTCTGCTCTGCGCTCATTTCGCCGCCGAGAGACTCGCCCTGCCGGTCCGTACCGCATGGGTTGTGGCCGCTCCCTTCCGCACAGGGCGGCACCGAAATACGACAGGGTCCCTCCTCTCGGGATACCTGCACCTGCCGGTTTGGGATGAATTCTTCGGGTGAACCCCGCATAGGCCCCCCGTCCGAATTTCCCCGTGCCGCACTTTTCCGTTGACGAAGTCCCACGCTCCCGCTACCGTTTCTCGGCAGCGGGAATCGTGTCTTCTGGATACCCGGCGTTCGCAGGCGACCGGGCGGCTTCTGACGGATGGCAGGATAGGTGTGCATGGGTTCTCTATTGGCGGTCGATCTGGGAATACGGACCGGTCTGGCCCTGTATGGCGGGGAGGGGAGGCTCGTTTGGTACCGCTCCCAGAACTACGGGAGCAGGGACCGGCTGCGCCGTGCGATCAACGGCATCCTGGGGGACATCCCTGATCTGGAAGTGCTCGTGATTGAAGGGGGTGGGGCGCTGGCTGTGCCGTGGGAGCGGGAGGCCGAGCGTCGAGGGATTGCCGTTCTGAGGACAAGCGCGGAGGAGTGGCGGCTGCGCCTCCTTCTCCCCCGCCAGCAGCGCAGCGGCGCTCAGGCGAAGCATTCCGCCGGCTCGGCCGCACGCCGGGTCATCCGGTGGTCCGGCGCTCCGTCGCCCACGTCTCTCCGCCACGACGCGGCAGAGGCAATCCTTGCCGGCCTGTGGGGGGTGATGCGGATGGGATGGCTCGCCGAGCCGCCGCGCCTTGGGGGAAAGTGATCCGGCCCCATGCCTGCGAATGGGAAAAGGAGGGTGGAGCCGCTGGAAGGTATCCATTTCGGCCCGGCTCCTCGCTGCCTGCGGGGAAATGATGCGCCCGCAGCCGTTGGAAGCCTTGCCGCCGGACGACACGGTCCCGCCAACCCGGGATACCCGCCCGTGTCCGTGCCCTGGTGCTTTCCCCCTTGATTCCCCTCCTGCTTTCCAGCCCACGATTTGCCGGTATACTGTAACCTGGATTCGGCAGTTGGAGGCGTCCTTCCTTTGTTCCGGCTGCCCCGTTTCTGCTGCTCTCCGCTCCTTTCGCTACAGCAGAGGGACGACGTGTCCGGGGGATCCCTGCCCTATGGGCTGTGGCCGCTCCCTTTCGCACAGCGGCAGCGGAATAGACCGGGTCGCTCGCAGGGATACCGTTACCCGACGGTTTTGGTTCAAATACCGACTCACCGTACAACCGACGGTGCTGCACCACCTGCGTTTCGTTTCTCTTTTCCATCAGGCATCCATCTCGTACCGGAGGTGAAAAACAATGAAGAAGCGACCAGCAGGCAGCGAACCGGCTCTGGACGACCGCGCTGCACGTGAATGCGGGCTTCCCACCCACTTCGCCCCTGCGGAGAGGGATTCCCCTTCCCGGCTGGCGGAGGACATCAGGGCCCTGACCGGCAATCAGCTGCTGGACGGCTTGATGAACATCGCCAACGGCCTGTTTGCCGTGCTCAACGAGCGTCGCCAGATTCTGGCCCTCAATGAATCGTTCCTGAAGCTGATGGGGATCGAGGACGCATCGGAAATTCTCGGCCTGCGGCCCGGTGAGTATGTCAAGTGCGTCCATGCCTGCGAGATGCCCGGTGGTTGCGGAACGTCTCCTTATTGCGCAACCTGCGGAGCGGTGATCTCCATAATGTCGGCCCTTGAGAGCGACCATCCCCAGGAGAACTTCTGTTCCATTACCGTTGAAAAAGACAACAAGGAAGTGGAACTCCTTTTCCAGGTTCGCTGCTGCCCCATGGGAATCGGAGATTCCAGGTATATCCTGTTTTTTCTTCACGACGTAAGCGTCCAGCAACAGCGTGCCAATCTGGACAGCGCCTTTCTTCACGACATCAATAATATCCTCACCGCCATGCTGGGAAAGAGCGAACTTTTTCAGATCAAGGGTGTATGGGATGAGAAACGCTTCGGCGAGCTTCACAAGCTGATGACACGCCTGGTCCACGAGTTCGCCATGCACCGGGAGGTTTGCGGCACTCTCTCCCCTGCCTATCAGCCCTTCTATTGCGAGGTTTCGGTCGGCTCGATACTCGACGACCTTGCCGAAACGTTTGCAGGGCACCCGCTCTGCGCGGACGTGAACCTGGAACTGGCGAAACCGGAGCAATCGTCGACACTGGTGACCGACCCCAGCCTGGTGAACCGCATCCTGGTGAACATGGTCACCAACGCTCTTGAGGCGACGGCGCCCGGGGGGACGGTGAAGGTGTTCGTCGAACAGGAGGGGAATGCGGTCAGCTTCTGCGTATGGAACGAAAAACATATTCCGCCAAAGGATGCTTTGCGCATATTCACGCGCAATTTCACGACGAAAAAGCAGCCGCTGGGCCATGGGGTGGGGACCTATTCCATGAAGCTGTTCGGGGAAAAGATTCTCGGGGGTATCGTAGACTTCACGACTTCTGCGTCCGAAGGGACAACCTTCAGGCTTACCCTGCTCCAATAGCAGCGGATTCGCCGCAAAGAAAAAGGGGCGGCCTCCTGCACCGCCCCCGTTTCGCTTCCGTCCGGGACTACTTCATGATCTCCGACAAAAGCCTGCCGCCGATTCCGATGTTCTCCCGGGGCAGTTCGTTTATGAGGACGGTGAATTTTTCTTCGGGAATCTTCGTCACTTCACTCGCCTTCACGGTCAGCTCCTTCACGAGCTCCGCCTTTTTCTCCGTTGCCATTGCGCTGATGTCGATGGTTATGACCGGCATGTTTCTCCTCCCTTTCTCATGATGTGTACTGCTGCGTGCCGAAGTCCGGGAAATGAGTTCCCATCAGAGTATTTCCTTCCGGAAGGCCTCAATCCCCATCTCCTCGAGAATCTTGCCGATACGGCATTTCTTTTCCGCTGCGGTGAACCAGGAGACAATCCGTTCAACCACGGCCAGGGCCTCTTCGTCCGTGGAAAGGTCCTCCACCAGGGTCTGGGCCAGGCGCGGACGCGCCCCGCCGTTCCCCCCCACCAGAATCTTCCATCCTTTCGGCCCTCCGACGAGGGCCAGGTCCCTGATAAAGCCTTCGCAGCAGTCGTTGGGGCATCCCGAAACGCTCATCTTGAATTTCCAGGGGACCCGGGTCCGGTGGTAACGACGGTCCATCTCCATGCCGATATCCTTCGTGATCCGCTGCGCCCGCTTGCACCACGAGGCGCCCGGGCACATCTTGACGTAACGGACGCACAATCCCACGCCGCCTTCTTCCAGCTCTCCCAGATCGGCGCGGATTGCGTCCAGCTTCTCTTCGGGGATGCCGAAGAGCGCAATGCGCTGGGCAATGGTGATTTTGATCTCCGGAATACCGTGACGCTCCGCCACGTCCGCAATCCTGCGCAATTCCTCCGCGCTGGTGTACCCGCCCGGCATGTGGACCTTGACGGCGAAGGTCTCCCCGTCCCGCTGCACGATGGCCCCTTTTTCAGGGATATTCTGCTTCATCGGTCTTTCCTCCTCGAAAATTGATTCTGAAACACTCCCTCCGAGCCCGGTGTGATTTCTGGAAAACACACCCCCCCCTCTGCTGGGAAGAGGGGACTTCCGCCGCTGGTGCGCGGACGCAGTGTCCGTGCGGTTTTCATCACCTGCTGCAGGGACAAAAGCGCGAACGGCTGCTATAGTATACCACCATGATGATAGATCTTGGCTGATAACCATTTCCAAGGGGGACGACATGAACGTGCCGGAACTGATCGACATTTTCTTTGATGCACAGGCATACGGCGTTGTGGGTGCTTCGGCGAACAGGGACAAGTACGGCAACAAGGTGCTCCGCTGCTACGTGCAGAACGGCTACCGGGCCATTCCGGTCAATCCGAGGGAAAAGGAGATCGAGGGGATTCCCTGCGTCGCGACGGTGGAGGACCTGCCGGACGATGTGAAGAGCATCTCGGTAATCACCCCGCCTGCCGTCACCGAACAGGTCGTGGAGGCGGCCGCCCGCAAGGGGATCGAAAACATCTGGATGCAGCCAGGCGCCCAGAGCCCAAAGGCTATCGAATTGTGCCGTCGGCACAACATCAACGTCATCGCCGACGGCAGCTGCCTCCTGGTGGTTCTTGGGTATCACGAGGACGCGCCGTAGCCATCGGTCCTTTGATCCTTGAAACATCACTTCAGCCACAAAGGTCACCGAGAGCACAGGGATACGGAACAGAAAAGCGGAAGAGTGTCCGTGCGGAATTTCCGCATGTGACACTGGTGGTTTCCGGATGGAAACGAAAGAGTCCAATGGTGCCAATGGTGCCGGTCGTGTCGTCAAATGCCGGGGCGAGAAATGGAAAGAACCTCTGTTCCCTCCGTGTCCTCTGTGGCAATTACAGCAAGATCAGGTCGATACATCCGCCTCCACGGCAAACCGTTTGATCTTGCGGGTAGTGGTCTTCGGGAATTCGTCGTCGCGCAGGGTGAATTTCTTCACCCTCTTGTAATCCGCCAGGTTCCTGCCGGCAGCCAGCACTTCCTTTCTGATGATCTCTTCCACGTCGGCCTCGGACAGGGGACCGCAGCGCCGTTTCCGCCCATGGTCGTCCAGGGCCTCCTGGTCCGGGAATATCACGGCGTGCACCTCTTCCGAGACCGCGTCGATCTTGTGGCCGTAGACCATGACCTCGGAGATGAACGGGCTCTTGAGGAGCTCCGTCTCCACTTCTTCCGGGTAGACGTTCTTGCCGTTGGGTGTGACGATGAGGTTCTTCACCCTGCCGCAGATATGGAGAAAGCCGTCCCTGTCCAGCCTCCCCAGGTCTCCGGTCCGGTACCAGCCGTCTGCCAGGGCCTCCTCTGTCGCCTGGGGATTCTTGTAGTATCCCTGCATCACATTCGGTCCCCGTACCAGGATCTCGCCCGCGCCGTCCTCGTTGGGCCGGTGTATCCGAACCTCGATGCCGTCCATCACCGGACCCACCGATCCCAGGCGCGTCCTTCCGGGACACTCCGCGGATATGACCGGAGATGTTTCGGTGACGCCGTATCCCTGGTAGATGGTGAAACCGAGCCGGATCAGCCCCCGCGCAATGGCCGGGTCCAGGGCCGCGCCCCCGCTGATGAAGGTGGTCCCGCCCGCGAAATTCCTGCGCACTCCGGAGGCCACCAGCCTGCGCGCGAAGGGAAGAGAGAACAGCATGTTGGAAACGGGTCTGCTCCTGATGTTTTTCAGGATGCGGTCGTGGAACAGGCGGTAGACCGCAGGTACGCCGGTGAAAAACGTGGGACGCACCTCCACCAGGTTTTCTCCCAGCTTTTTCAGGGATTCGGCAAAGGACACCGTTCCGCCCACGGAGAGGGGGAGGAGGAGGCCGCATACCTGCTCGAAGACGTGATTGATGGGAAGAAACGACAGGGTGTGCATGGAGTCGTCCACCCGGAAATGGGCGGCGGCGGCGCGGATGTTGGAGACGATATTGCCGTGGCTCAGAACAGCGCCCTTGGAGCGGCCGGTGGTGCCCGAGGTATAGAGTATCAGAGCCGGGTCGCCGGGAGCATGGGAGGGAGGCGGGAGGGTTTCTCCCCGGGAGAATTCGGCAAGGGTGAGGCACCGGACGGTCCTGCCGGGAGATTTTCCGGCAGCAGGGATCGGCGCTATCAGGTTCTTTCCGGGATTCCTGGTGTGAGGAGTCTCCGCCTTCTCCTCCAGGTGCGAGAATACCCTCGATGCGACGCTCCGCAGGCGCTCATTGATCTCCGGAGGGAGGGGAAGGTCCGCGGGGAGGGACTTCAGAACGTCACGCACCTCCCGGAGAATGGGGAGTTCCGGAGAAAGGCGCGATTCCCTTCGGGCAGCGCCGCCCAACAGGACGATGGAGTCCAGATGCGTCACATCGTCCTCCCTCTCCAGGAGCGGTTCCAGGTAGGACGGGTCGATGAACAGAACCCTCGCTTCACTGTCCGCCAGGATGTGGCGTACTTCCGCCGCCTTCAGTTCCTTGTCGATGGGGACGGCAATCCCGCCGGCCCGGAGTATCCCGAAGTACGAGACCACCCAGGGGGGGGACGACGGTCCGATAAGGGCGGCCCGGTCTCCGGAACGGAATCCGGAGGCACGGAGTCCGGAAGCGATTCCCTCTGATCCCGCAAGGAGGTCCCGGTAGGGAATCTCCTGCCAGGCACCCGCCTCCTTGTATCGAAGTGCCGCCTTCAGAGGGTACGCGGCACAGGTGTCCCGCAACAGGGCGTCGATGGTTGTCATGGCTCTCTCACCTGCGGTTCAGTGCATGGAATGATTGAGGGGAGCATAGTACCCCAAGCGAGGGCGGCCCGCATCATTTTTTTCGTGCGCCGCCGGCTCTCCCTTCCTTCCCATGCCCTGTTCGGACGCATCCCTTCCCCGTTTTCCCAAGGAAAGCAGGATCGAAAGGAGGCGTGCCGCCCTGGGCTCCGCGCCGCCTCCCCTCAAGGAAACGGCTCTGGAAGCCGATACGATCAGGGATA
The DNA here is from genome assembly GCA_012797715.1 of Geobacteraceae bacterium. GTDB lineage: Bacteria > Desulfobacterota > Desulfuromonadia > Geobacterales > Geobacteraceae > RPRC01. The sequence goes on from JAAZOO010000156.1 coordinate 7,657, forward strand.
CAGGCAATCTGCCCGGGAAGGCCGTCAGGGGTCCCTGTCGTGAAATCATCGACACTTCCCTTCAATAATGGTACATAGGCAACGAAGCCTGCTCAAAAGCGGCGGGAGACGACTCTTCAATCACCACCAGTGGTGAGCCCATGAGATTCGTCTTTCCCGCCGATGACACCAGGCGGCACCATTCCGATGCCTTGCGCGAAAAGACCATTCCTTCCGTGCCGGGAGAACGAGGCGCATTTTATGGTAGTTCCAGCCACCTCTTTCAGGGCTTTCCTCCATCGTGTTCCGTCATCAGCCCTCCTGCATCGTCTTCTCCTTACGGCGGCCCTCTGGTGCCTCACCGCCACCCCTCTCCACGCCCATGAGGTGTTCAGAAAAGACATCGTTTCCTCCGTTTCCACGGTCCGCATCGGCGCACTGGCCAATCGCGGCGTGGAAGAGTGCCTGCACCGCTGGAGGCCTACCGCCGCGTATCTGGAGCGTCACCTTTCCGGGATCAGGTTCGAGATAGTCCCCCTTCAGTTCCATGAGGTTGCCAAGAGGGTGGCCGCTCGCCAGGTACATTTCATCATTACCAATTCCGCCCAGTACGCGGCCCTGGAGTTCGCCGGCAGGGCGTACCGCATTGCCGGTTTTCTGGTTCCGTCCGAATCGGGTCCCCAGCGGGTATTCGGGGGGGTCGTCTTCACCCGTGCGGATCGGACGGATATGGGGAGTCTCCGAGATCTGAAGGGAAAGAAATTCGCGGCCGTGGATTCCGAGTCCCTGGGGGGATGGCTGTGCGCTCTGCGCGAGATGCATGCCGCCGGTGTCGACCCTTGGCGGGACTTCAGGGAACTGCGTTTCCTCGGAACCCATGACGCGGTTCTGAAAGATGTCCTGTCCGGGCGGAGCGATGCGGGAACCATGCGCAGCAGCCAGCTGGAGGACATGGGTGCCGCAGGGAAAGCGGATCTGCGGCGTATTCGCGTTCTCCCCGGGCCCTACCCGCGGCCCTCCGGTTATCCGTTCCGGCTTTCCACGCGCCTCTACCCCGAGTGGCCGTTCGCGGTGGTGACCGGCACCGATGAAGAGCTGTCGCGGCGGGTAGCGGTGGCGCTCCTGACCATGGAACCCCGTGACCCGGCGGCGCGGGCTTCCGGAGGTGCCGGATGGTCCATCCCCTCGGATTACTCGGCAGTCCACGAGCTGCTGCGGGAACTGAGACTGGACCCGTACCGCGACCTGGGCCGCATCACCCCGGCGCGGCTCTTCTCCCAGTACTGGCCCTATCTGCTTGCAGCCGTGACGGCGGCTTTTCTTGTTCTGCTGTTTGCGGTCCGCGCATCGGTGCTGAACCGCCGTCTCAAGGGGGCGCTGGAAGAGCTGTCGCGCCGGACCCGCGAACTGGACGCATCACGGGACTCCCTGCAGAGGGAACGGGACAAGATGGTTTCCATCCTGGAGGCCATGAAGGACGACATCTATATCGCCGACCAGCAGGGCCGCATCCTGTACGTGAACAGCGCCCTTGAAAAAGACTTCGGGCCCTGGGATGGGCAGGCCTGTTTCGAATATATCAACGACGGCACGGAGACCTGTCCCTGGTGCCGCATGGGCGAAGTCCGGGCCGGGGAGACCGTGCGCTGGGAACGACGCTTCCCCTCCATCGGCAAAACATTCGACATTATCGAGGTTCCGCTGGGGAACGCCGAATCTGCCGTGAAACTGACCATCTTCCGCGACATCACGCAGAGGAAGGAGATGGAAGCGGAACGCCTGGAAATGGAGCGGCGCCTGCTCCGCTCCCAGAAGCTGGAAAGTATCGGAGTGCTCGCGGGCGGCGTAGCCCATGACTTCAACAATCTCCTGACCGCCATCATGGGCAATCTGGACCTGGCGCTGCTGAAAGTTCCGGCGGACTCGCCCCTTCAGCGTAACCTGACCTCTGCCATGACGTCGTGTCAGCGCGCCTCGAACCTCGTATGCAGACTGCTCGAGTATGCCGGAAAGGGCCCCTTTCTGCTGCGGCCCGCGGATCTCAACGGCATAGTCCATGGCGCCGAGACCCTTTGCCGTGCGGCGCTGACCCACGGCGTCGAGCTTTCCGTCGTCACGTCCCATGAACTTCCCCCCATCAACGCCGATGCGGATCAGATCCGGCAGGTTATCATGAATCTCGTTATCAATGCCGTGGAGGCAATCGGCGAGGGTCCCGGCACCATCACGATCACCACCGGCACACGGGAATGCGATGATGCCTGCCTCGGCCGCAGCCCCCTCGACGAGAAACCCCGGCCCGGAACCTTCGTCTTCCTGGACGTTGCGGATACCGGCTCCGGCATGGATGAAGAGACGCAGGCCCGTGTTTTCGAGCCGTTCTTCACGACACGCTCCATGGGCCGGGGGCTGGGGATGGCGGCTGTGCTGGGGATTGTGCGGGTCCATGGCGGGGCCATTCTCCTGGAAAGCGAGGCAGGGCGGGGGACCGTTGTCCGTGTCCTGTTTCCCGTTATCCATGGAAGTGATTGGGAAGCGGACGATCCGGTTCCGTGATATGTCTCCGGACCTTCCCTTGGGGGGTGCATGAAATCAGTTTTTGTCGTTGAGGACAATGGACGGGGGATGGAGGAAATCCGCGCGTTTCTGCGGGAACGCGGCTACGGCGTGACCGAGTACACCCGGGAATACGGTGAAGAACTGCGGTTCGCCTGCTTTGCCATCGACCGCGCTTCGCTCCAGGTCTTCTGGCTGACCCCTGACCAGAGAATTCTCTATGCCAACGACGCTGCCTGCCGCGCGCTGGGATATTCGCGCGAGGAGTTGACGCGCATGTCGGTCCGCGACATCGACCCGGGGTATCACGGGCTGAATGAACCGGAACGGTCCGGGATCTGGAAGAGGTTCCGGGAAACAGGATATGGCAGATTCGAGACCAATCACCGGGCCAGGGACGGTCGCGTCTATCCGGTGGAGGTCCGGTGCAACTTCCTGGAATTCGAGGGGAGGGAATACAGCTGCTGCTTTGTGGCCGACATCAGCGAGCGCAATACGGCCCAGGAAGCGCTGCTGGAGAGCGAGACGAAGTTCCGTCTCCTCATCGAGACCTCTCCCAATGCAATCATCGTCATCCGCGGAGATCGCATCGTGTATGCCAATCAGGCGGCGACACGGGTTTCGGGGTTCACGTCGGAACAGTTGATGAATATGGATTTCTGGAACTTCGTGCACGAGGACTTCAGGGAGACAGCCCGGGAACGGATTCTGGCGCGATTGAGGGGCGAACCGCTGTCTGCCGGCTTCGAATACAGACTGGTCGGCAGCCGGGGCGAGGACAAATGGGTGGTGGCGGCGAGCGTTTCCATGAACTTCGAGGGAGCGCCCGGGATTCTCGTCACGTTTGCCGATATCACCGAGACAAAACGGACCCAGGAAGCGCTGCGGGAGAGCGAGGCCAGGCTCAGGCTGGCCATGGATGTGGCGAAGGTGGTGCCGTGGGAGTTCGACGGCGAAAGCGGCATGTTCCGTTTCGACGACCAGTTCTATGCCCTGTACGGCACCAGCGCGGAACGGGAAGGCGGAACCTTCATGTCCGCCGATTCCTATGTCCGAAGGTTCGTTCATCCGGAGGACATGGCGGACGTCATTGACGTGATGGAGCGCTCCCTGTCGAACCGTGACGGAACATCAATCGGCGGAATGGAGCACCGTATCATCCGCGCCGATGGAGAAGAGCGCCACATATCCGTACGATTCGATGTCATACGGGACCGGGAGGGGCGGGTTGTGAGGGCGCGCGGCGCCAACCAGGACATCACCGAACGGAAGCGCGCCGAGGGAGAGCGGAAAAGCCTGGAGGCGCAGCTCCATCAGTTCCAGAAGATGGAGGCCATCGGACAGCTTGCCGGCGGCATAGCCCACGACTTCAACAACATCCTGACGGCGATCCTGGGGTTTGCCGAGGTTGTTGCGCTGCGCATGGAGGAGGGGAATCCCCTTCTGAGACATGTCAGGCAGATTCAGGCGGCGGCGGAGCGGGCCGTGGACCTCACCCGCGGTCTCCTCGCCTTCAGCCGCAAGCAGGTTCTGCACACACGGGTTCTGGATCTGCACGAGATCATCGACGGCGTCAAGAAAATGCTGCGCCGGGTCATCCCCGAGGACATCGATTTCAGGGTGAAGGCTGCCGCGCGAGGCATCACCGTCCTGGCGGACCGGGGACAGATCGAGCAGGTGCTCATGAACCTGGTGACGAACGCTCGGGACGCCATGCCCTCCGGCGGGGTGCTGACCCTGGAGTCGGGTGCGGGCAGTATTGACGATGAGTTTGTAAAACGAAACGGTTTGGGAAGGCCCGGAAGGTATGCCCGGATCGTTGTCCGGGACACCGGGTGCGGCATGGACGAAGAGACACGGGAAAAGATCTTCGAGCCGTTCTTCACCACGAAGGGAGTGGGCAAGGGAACGGGACTCGGCCTGTCCATCACCTACGGTATCGTCAAGCAGCATGACGGCTTCATTACCGTTGACAGCTCCCCGGGACAAGGAACGGTCTTCAGCGTCTACCTTCCCCGTGCGGAAAGTGAGAAACAGACGCTGCCCGGAACCGCGAGGGCCGAGAATGCTCCCGGCGGCGCTGAAACCATCCTGCTGGTCGAAGACGACGACATGGTGCGCGAGCTGAACCGGGAGATCCTTGAACAGGCCGGTTACGCAGTGATTGAAACGGTGGACGGCCGGGAGGCTCTGGAGAGGTTCAGGGAACGCCCGGAACGTATCGACATTCTTGTCACCGATGTAATCATGCCCACTATGGGCGGCAAAAAGCTGTATGAAGAGATACTCGGAATGCGGCCCGATATCAAGGTGCTCTTCATGAGCGGGTATGCGACGGACACCCTCGACGCACGGGGCGTCCTGGACAACGGGTATGATTTCGTGGCAAAGCCGGTTGTCCCTTCGGAGTTCCTGAAAAGGGTCAGGGAGATACTCGACCGGGGGTGACGAAATCCCTCGCGGGAAAACAATCCTTCCGTACGGAGCAGACGATTTTCCATCCCATGGTACACTGGAGACTGTATGTCAGGCGAAGCGCCATTTTCGGAAGGAGAACACTATGAGTGAACGAAAAGGGATCATCACGTTTCAAGGGAACCCGCTGACCCTGGTGGGACCGGAACTGAAGGTGGGGGACAAGGCTCCCGATTTCCGGGTGGTGAACAACGGACTGGCTCCGGTTACGCTTGCCGATTATGCGGGGAAGATCAAGGTGCTGAGTGCGGTCCCGTCCCTGGATACCCCGGTGTGCGACACCGAGACGCGCCGGTTCAACAAGGAGGCCGCCGGCCTTCCGGACAACGTGGCGGTGCTCACCATCAGCATGGACCTCCCCTTTGCCCAGGCCCGCTGGTGCGGGGCCGCCGGCATCGATCGGGTCACGACCCTGTCCGACTACCAGGACCGTTCCTTTGCCGCGGCCTACGGCGTGCTGATCGGGGAACTCAAGCTGCTGGCCCGGGCCATATTCGTGGTCGATGCCGCGGATATCATCCGTTACATCCAGATTGTCCCGGAGATCGCCAGCGAACCGGACTATGACGCTGTTATCGCGGCGGTGAAGGCGTTGCCGTGAAGGTGGGGGAAGAGTAACGGATCAGGGGTGAGGCGGTAGAGGCGTACGGTGACGCTTCTTCCCTCACCCTGTATCCTTTGAGCCTAGATTCGGCAGTTGGAGGCATCCTTCGTTCTCTCCGATTGCCGTCTTTGTGCTGCTCCAAGCTCATTTCACTACAGCCGATACACTCACCCTTTTTGGTTCGGACAGTATCGGCTGTGGCCGCTCCATTTCGCTAGGAGCAGCAACGAAATACGACAGCGTCGCTCTCTGCGGATACCTCCAACTGCCGGTTTTAGGTTGAGAGGTATTCCTCCTCGAACAGTTCCCCAATGAGCCGTACCTTCTCCCCCTTGTTGCTCCGTCCGCGCGATCCCGCGGCGTCCGCCAGGCAGACCTTCAGCAGCAGGGGGAACAGCGGATGTTCCATGAACCTGCGCTGGTTCCTGGTGATCCGTGCCTGGTTTCCCA
>JAAZOO010000157.1 GCA_012797715.1 Geobacteraceae bacterium
ATAATTATCCTGAATTCTGTCATAAATCTCTTCCACCCTGGTCGAGAGAGCTTGGGCAGTGGCCGAGTCCCCTGGTCCTGTCCCGGCCGACTTCTCGATGTAGATTTTTTTCTCAATGGTCGCGCCCATAAGCTCCAAGAGCTGTCCGGTTTTACGGTGTATCGCAATTCCATACGCGTCTTTGGCCAAACGCACGGCTTCCCCAGCCCTGTCAATTCTTCGGTCCAAAAGCGATGGGTAACCGTTCGGCAGAATTCTTTTCTCGCAAGCGCGTCGCGACACATGAGCATCAATCTCATTCAGACAAGATTGAAGGGTGCTTGCGCCAGGCTGACTGCTAACTAGCGCCCCTCGGGCTACCTCTAGCGCTTCCTCGATGTACCGAATTGCGGTCTCAAACCCTTTCTTGTCCAGCAATTCAAGCACATGTTTACGAACCCTTTGTATTAAGGATTCATTCTGATGAGGTTGCTTGGCGTATTCGACTGCAAGACATTCATCAAAAACCACGGGATCTATGGTCGTACCATCGCGAGGGACACTGGTATCGACCGTAAAATCAGTATCGAAAATCACGGAACCCGCAGTCGTATCTTCAGCCTGTTCGTCGAGCTCGCATAAAAACTGAATCAAATCTTTCTCATCAGAACTCACGCTGCCTCCACCAGTAGTCTGTATTGTGCGTTACGAATATATGGTTCAACTTCAAATTCTGCTGTGGTTTTCGTTCCAAAGCTCGTCTGCTCTCGGCTATCTTGCTCACCAATCAGGAGCTTTATTCTCACTATCCCATTTGGCTTCCTAAAGGGAAAGAAGTCGGTAGAGATGGTCAGTTTGTTACCGTCCAATGTTCCCTGCACACGAACTCCGGTCTTATAGCCACGTTCTTCCAACCAGGGATAGTCGAAATTGATCGGCTTCGAGTTGCCCGGCCTTCTTTCTCCAACCCCATCCAATTGAGCTGCCAATGTAATCCCTGTATCTAATTGTTGAACGAGACCGGTGATATCTTGCATGCCTTGAGGGTCTGTGATGCCTGGATTTTCCGCTAGAGGTGTTTTTGCGATACTTTCGATATCTTCGGTAAGTGAGTCGAAAATGCCCTTCGGTCTATCGGGCACTTTCGGGTCTCCACCGCCGAGCATTATCCAATCCGCTACCCTTTTCGCCACATCATCGGGAAGAGTGTAGTCTTCGTCCGCTTCTGTCTTGCCCTGTCCCTGGCGTATATTTCTCATGTCCCAGTCCAGCCCGCTTTCCGGCGGATCGAGGCGGATCCACCAGTGTCGGTCGGGCACATAGGCTTCGTTCCTCATCTGGGTTATGATCTCGCGCAAGGGATAGAAAACATAATGCAATTGCCTGAACTTTTCCATCAGAGAAAGGAACTTTTGTCGATACTCGCTTCTTGTGTCCCCCGAAACATTCAGATCGGCGGATATATTGAAGAGATAGCTCAGACGTCGAAAGGCCTCCAGGAAATCGGAGCCCCTCTCCTCGATCATCACGTGGAACTCGTCGTCTTCAAGGTATGCGGCTTCGTCATATATGCCAAGAACCTCTTCCAGGATCTCCCCGACTGACGAAACTCTCTCCAATCCCGATCGCAGCATGCCTGTCGCATCGAATCGCACCACCGCGGAATTGAATGGTTCCGCCGTGGAATAGAAGACCTTTTCATATTGTTCGGCATATTCTCTGTACTCATCCGGGCGTTCCCGCATGGCCCAGATAGCTTCGAAGATCCTTTGCCACCTGGTCACGACCTCGAGAAACAGGCCGAAGTCTTCCTTGTTCGAATCAATCCATCTGTCGAGCGCGCCGCGGTAGGCGTTGAGGTCTTCAACGGCCCTGCGGAACAGATCTTCGTAATCGATTAACCTATGCGTCATTTTGTTATATCTCCGTATAATCCCTTGAGGGTATCCCTCCAGTCTCCGTATCGGTTCAGGTTCCAGGTCTTCAGAGTGCAAAAAGTGGTCTCCTTGTATCTCTTATCCATGTTCTTCATGTAGATCTCGTAGGGGGTAAGGTCGTTTCGATACGCCGTGGCAATGTTGAAATACTCAGGCAGCTCCTGGGCCCTGTCATCGATATAGCCGATGGCACACACGCGGACACCATAATTGCCCGGCAAGAGAAAATCCATCCACTGGACCTCTTTGCCGCTCTGGGTCGTCTTCTTTCGAGCAAACAGGGGATGCCCTATCGATCTCGTGATGACCATCTTGATCAGATTGATATAATGTTCATCCCAGCCGCTGACCTTGCGATCGCATTCTTCCGGGAAATGGTCACAGAAGTCCCCGCAGGGAGGGGTTCCCCTGCCTGACATGCCATTGAAATAAGGACAGTCCATTTCGATCAGCTCTTCCCTTTTCTTCCGCATCTTTTCGAGTGTATAGGACTCATCGTGATAAATGGCATCCCATGCCATCCACTCGCGATCTTCAAAGAGATGTTTTATCGTATGCCTGCGAAGCTCAGCATCCCGCCAGAAGACGACAATCCTAAGCTTTCTCATCGTATCGCAGTTCTTTACCTCAAACCTCGCTTCTCTCTTGTGTACCGACACGCTATTCAGCCTCCATTGTTGTTCAAACCCTTTTTTCTGGATTTCAAAATCTTCTCGAATCCGACCCCATGCTCTGCAAACCTGGTACTTAAAAGCTCTCTGATACAGGGTAGTCGGTCGATCTTTTCCATGACCCAAAAATAGCTGATCTCCCGTTCATCGTCCCGGCTTCTGCTCGCCACGTCATGAATGGAGTTTGGTCCCTGAGAATAGTCATCATAGGGATACGGGCGGAATATCTTCAGTTCTTTCTCCAGACTTGTGGTCAGGTCGTCGAAGAGTTCGGCTTTCACATTTGCCGGAGATGAGCCGATCGTTTTTTTGATCCAGGCATCCGGATTCCATTCAGTTTTCTTGGGATCCTGCTTCATCCGCCTCAGAAGCGATGCATATTTACCATTCCTCTGATAATCGGTACATGCACCCTCAGCGGCACTCTGTATATCTTCTTTCATTTTCGTGTTCGCCACAATGGCATCCAGAAGGTAGTCGGAAAGACCCTGATTATCCCTTGAGGACAGCAGACCTTTACTTCGGCAAAAGGCACATGCAACCCGGAAGAACGACAATGGATCCACAAACTCTATGATCTCTGAAAAACCCCTCGCGACGAGTCTCTGGCTGAAGGCACGCGCAAAACTCTGACGGGCCGCGCCTATCAGGCGCTTCTCTCTGTCGTGGTTACACTTACGAACTCGCTGCACGTAGCCGCCAATGCTTTCTCCACGATCGTTCCGCCGTCGAGCCGAACTGATTCTGTCGATCGCCTCGATTATCTCCCGATCATGGTTGTTAAGAC
>JAAZOO010000013.1 GCA_012797715.1 Geobacteraceae bacterium
AAGCCTGAGAGCAAACTGGTGCGCTGCCCCGGCGTTCCCCTTGCCGGCAAAATCCCCGGGAAGCAGGGCAAGAAATGACGCAAGAAGGATCCTCCCCTCCTCGCTTTTCTGCATCAGGAGGTCCTTCTCCGCAATCTTGAAGGAGATGAGACTGAGAAGCAGCCAGGTGAGGACCAGCAGGCAGGAGAGCGATGCCAGAATGGCAAAAGTAAGACTGAGCCTGACGGTCTTCATGTTCCGCGCCTACCCCCTGAAGCCGCCTCCCAGACCGAAATACCAGGTTACGATCTCCCGGCCGAAGAAAATGAAAAGGAGAGCGCCGAAAGCAAGGAAGGGACCGAAGGGAATGGGAAGCTGGGAATCCTTCTTGCGAACCAGCATGAGGGTGATTCCCACAACCGATCCGGCCAGGGAGCTGGTGAAGATAATGAAGGGAATGGAACGCCAGCCAAGGAACGCCCCCATCATGGCAAGGAGCTTGATATCGCCGCCTCCCATTCCCTCCTTTTTTGTAAGAAGCTGGTATCCGTATGCCACGATGAGGAGGCTGCCGCCTCCCGCCACGATTCCGATAAGGGAACTTTTCCAGCTCAGCCAGGGGAGGATGAAGGAAGACGCGAACACCACCAGAATCCCGGGAAGGCTGATGGAGTCGGGGATGATCTGGTGTTCCAGGTCGATGAAGGTGATGACGACCAGTGCCGAACAGAACAGGAACAGCACGAAGAACGTAGGAGAGAAGCGGAATTTCAGGAAGAGCGCAAGGGTAAGAAGGCCGTTCATCAGCTCTACCGTTGGGTATTTCCACGAGATTCGCCCCGCGCAGGAGCGGCACTTCCCCCTGAGGAGCAGAAAACTGAGAATGGGTATATTGTCGTAGGGCGCTATACGGCTTCCGCAGTCCGGGCACGCCGAAGGGGGGAAGACGATGGATTGGTTCCTCGGAAGCCGGTAGATGCAGACATTGAGGAAGGAGCCGACCGCAGCCCCGAACAGAAAAACAAAAATGTGAACAAGAAACGGATAGGCCATGAGCATTCCCTGCGGGGCGGGACCCTTCTGCCCCTACATCATCTTTCGGATCTTCTGAAGGCTTTCCAGGAGAACCTTCTTCTTGTTCGAGAACTCCTCCAGTTTTTCTCTCTCCCTGGCAACCACCTGGGCGGGAGCGCGTCCCACGAAGTCGGGGTTTTCCAGCTTTCTGCCGAGAAAATCGATATCCTTGTCCGCCTTTGCTATCTCCTTGAGGAGCCGTTTCTCTTCCTCTTCCACGTTCACGAGCCCCTTGAGCGGGACAACGATCTGTACATCGCCTGCGACCTGCACCGCCGCATCCGAGGGCCGATCCAGGCCTTTGCCGACGGCCAGGTCGGAAAGCCGGGCAAGGCTCATGACATACCCTTCGTTCCGTTTCAGGACGTGGAGACTCTCCTGGGAGCCGCAGTCGAGGATGGCGGAGATCTCCTTGCTGGGCGGAACCTCCACCTCTCCCCTGATGTTGCGGATGCCGCGGATTACCTCCATGACCAGCTCCATTTCTGCGGCCCCCTCCACGAATTCCCACTCCTTCACAGGCCGCGGATACGGGGCGATCATGATGGTGGAGGTGGGCCGGCTTCCCGGCAGGCTCTGCCAGATTTCCTCGGTTATGAAAGGCATGAAGGGATGGAGAAGGCGAAGAAGACTTTCCAGAACCGTCCACAGTACGCACTGGGCGGCGAGTTTCCGCTCGGGAAGCCCCTTGTACAGGTCGTCCTTCACCAGTTCGATGTACCAGTCGCAGAATTCGCTCCACGTAAACCGGTAGAGGGAAGAGGCCGCATCGTTGAAGCGGTATGCGGACAGGGCGTCCTCTGCGTCGCGGGCCGCGGCATTGAGCCGGAAAAGTATCCAGCGATCCGCATTGGAGAGCTGTAAATCCCCGAGGTTCACTGATTCCGGATCGAACCCGTCCAGATTCATGAGCGCAAAGCGGGAAGCGTTCCATATCTTGTTTGCAAAATTGCGGTAGCCGGCAATGCGCTCCTCGGCCAGCTTGATGTCCCTTCCCTGGGCGGCGAATGCAGCAAGCGTGAAGCGGAAAGCATCGGCGCCATATTGTTCAATAATCACGAGAGGATCAATGACATTGCCCCGCGACTTGCTCATCTTCTGCCCGTGGGCGTCGCGCACCAGGGCATGGATATAGACATCACGGAACGGAACCTCTCCCATGAAATGAAGGCCCATCATCATCATACGGGCAACCCAGA
>JAAZOO010000158.1 GCA_012797715.1 Geobacteraceae bacterium
CACGGCCTGAACCCCGTGGTAGGAGCCGTACAGGGAAGGACGGGCCAGGTCGTTCATGGCGGCGTCCACGATGACGAAATTCTTCTCCTCGCCCCGCTTGGTGTAGAGGCATTTCCCGACCATGATTCCGGCGTTCCCCACTAGGTTCCTTCCGGGCTCGAACAGGAGGTGAAGGCCCAGCTCCTTCGTTTCGGCCGTGATTGCCGCGCCGTATTCGGCGGGCAGGGGCGGCGCCTCGTCGCTGTATGTGATGCCGAGGCCGCCGCCCAGGTCGAAATACCTGAGGGAGATCCCCGACTCCTTCAGACCGGCGATGAGGCGCTTGAGCTTCTTGACCGTGTCGACAAAGGGAGAGACCTTGGTGAGCTGGCTGCCGATGTGGCAATCGATGCCGATCACGTCGAGATTGGGCATGCGCGCGGCCCGCTTGTACTGCTCCAGGGAACGCTCGATGTTGATTCCGAACTTGGCCTTTTTCAGTCCGGTGGTTATGTACGGGTGTGTTTCCGGGTCCACGTCGGGATTCACCCGGATGGCGATGCCGGCCTTCTTGCCGAGACGGCCTGCGACCTGGTCGATGCGATCCAGTTCCTCTTCCGACTCCACGTTGAACATCAGGATGCCCGTGTTCAGGGCATACTCGATCTCGTCCTCCTTCTTTCCGACCCCTGAGTAGACGACCTTCCGCGGCTCGACTCCGGCGAGAAGGGCACGGTAGAGTTCGCCCCCTGATACGATGTCGACCCCTCCGCCCAGGGTGAAGAAGGTCTTGAGAACGGCCAGATTGGAGTTGGCCTTCATGGAATAGCAGATGGTGTGGGGCACGGAGGCGAATGCCTCGTCCATGGCCCGGTAATGGCGCTCCAGGGTCGCGTGGGAATAGATATAGACCGGAGTCCCGACCCGCTCCACGATATCCTTCACGGCAACCTCTTCGGCATACAGTTCATTACCCTTATACTGAAAGTGATGCATGGATCCTCCGAGACTCTACCGGCGGGATTCGCCGGATTCATGAAAAAAGGAGTTTTTTGTACCACAGGGCCCGAAAAATGTCAAAAGACGTTGTCCGACACCCTCCATCCAGTCCGGGGGGCCTTGGATTGCTACTCTTCCGGAAGGGAGGACCTGCCCTCCACTTCGTTGGAGAGATCGCTTTCCACCCGTTCACCGTCGATCCTGACCACGCTCCTCACCCCATAGCGGTATCTCATGCCGTATTCCATGTGGGGGTCGGCGAACTCCGCGGCATCGGCCGGGAGCAGGGCAATGGGCATCAGGGGCATCAGCTCTTCCGCCTGCTTCCGGTACACGGCGTATCCTTCCAGCACCCCGTCAGCCGGGTGCGGGGACTTCTTCCACTGGAGGGTGACGCCGTCGGGCGTGGGAACAGCCGTGAGCTGGGGAGGCGCCGGCGGCGGGGTTTTCTTTCTTCGCGCCTTGTTGGAGTCACGGCTGACGGCTCCGTCCTTCTGAAAGGAGACCGCCTTGTACTGGTAGGTAGTTCCATCGCTCAGATCCCCGTCGAAATAGCAGAACCGGGAACCGCTGCGCCGGACATCCTGAAGGTACTCCGGGTCAACGGATTTCACGGTCCGATAGGCTGTGGGGCACTCCTCGCAATCCTGGTCCGGAGGGAGCACTATCCGCTTGAACACACGGAAACCGGCAAGGCCGTCCAAAGGCCCTCCCCATTCCTGCTTGCCGGGAGCCGACCAGCACACCAGGAAGCGCTCTCCTTTCTGCTCAACGCTCAGGTCCTTGATGGGCGCCGGGACAAGGGCCTCGGGAGGCACCAGCGGCCCCCGCTTTCCGCAGGCGGCGGTGAGAAAGACAAGGGTGAGAAAGAATAGCTTGTTCATTGCGGCTCCGGGAAGAGAAGCTTGAATTTCCTGATTATGGGGATGCCTGCCGGATTTTCAAAACTCCGCAGACCCTGCACGTGGCTAGCGATACCTTATCCCGTGTCCGCCCCTTTCTTCAGCCTTTCAATCTCCGCCCTCACCCGCTCCAGGGCGGTGCCGCCGGTGGCGCGGCGGGCGTTGACGCTGGCCTCCAGGGTGATGGCCTCGTAGATATCCGGGCCGATGCGGTCGGAAAACCCTTTCCACTCTTCCATGGAAAGCTCCTCAAGCCTTTTTTTCCGCTCGATGCAGTAGCGGACCGACTGCCCCACCACCTCGTGGGCCTCGCGGAAGGGCATCCCGGTACGGACCAGGTAGTCGGCCACGTCGGTGGCGTTGGAGAAGCCGCGGGCCGCGGCCTCCCGCATGGCATCGGCCTTGACCCGCATCTCGCGGATCATGTCGGCGAAGATCTTGAGGCTCCCTTTGACCGTGTCGACCGTGTCGAACAGGGGCTCCTTGTCCTCCTGCATATCCTTGTTGTAGGCCAGGGGGAGCGCCTTCATCACGGTCAGGAGCGCCATCAGGTTGCCGTACACCCGGCCCGTTTTCCCCCGCACCAGCTCCGGCACATCCGGGTTCTTCTTCTGGGGCATGATGGACGAGCCGGTGCAGAAGGAGTCCGAGAGCTCGATGAAGTCGAACTCGCTGGTGGACCAGAGGATCAGCTCCTCGGAGAAGCGCGACAGGTGCATCATCAGGATGGACGAGGCGGACAGGAACTCCAGGGCGAAGTCCCGGTCGGAGACGGAATCCAGCGAATTGCGGGTCACCTCCGGAAAATCCAGCTGGGCCGCCACGAATTCCCGGTCGATGGGGAAGGTGGTGCCGGCCAGGGCTCCCGCCCCCAGGGGAAGGGCATCCAGACGTTTGCGGCAGTCCTCCATGCGCCCCCGGTCGCGGCGGAACATCTCCACGTAGGCCAGCATGTGGTGGGAGAAGAGGATCGGCTGGGCCACCTGGAGGTGGGTGTAGCCGGGCATGATCACGCCCAGGTTCCGCTCCGCCTGGAACAGCAGGGAATCGGTCAGGCGGTCCAGGTAGTCCATGACCTCGCCCATCTCGTCCCTGAGGTAGAGGCGGATGTCCACCGCCACCTGGTCGTTGCGGGAGCGGCCGGTATGGAGCCGTTTCCCCGCCTCGCCGATGGCCGCCGACAGGCGCGCCTCGATGTTCATGTGAATGTCTTCCAGCGAGACCGAAAAGTCGAACGTGCCGGCCTCGATGCGGGAGAGGATGTCCTCCAGCCCCGCGACGATGGCGTCAACGTCTGCCTGGGGGATGATCCCCTGCCTCCCCAGCATGCGGGCGTGGGCCATGGAGCCGCGGATATCGTGGCGGTACAGCCGTTTATCGAAGTCGATGGAAGCGGTGAACTCCTCGACGAACGTGTCGGTGGGCTGGGAAAAACGGCCTCCCCAGAGTTTGTCCTTGGACATGCAATCTCCTGCAGGAGGGGTCAGGCCTTGTTTTTCTGAAGGCCTGACCCCTTGTTTTTCTGCTTTCTCTCTGCTTTTACCTTCAGTCTTCAGCCTATTTACCTGTTTTATTCCCCTTCATCAACGACCGAATCCTCAACCTGAGGGCGTTCAGCCGGATGAACCCTTCGGCGTCCTGCTGGTTGTAGACCTCGTCCGCCTCGAAGGTGGCGAAATCCTGGTTGAACAGGGAGTCGGTGTCGGACTTGCGCCCCACGGTGCGGCAGAGACCCTTGTAGAGCTTGACCCGGGCAACGCCGTTCACCGTCTTCTGGGACTCGTCGATCATGGCCTGGAGCATCTCCCGCTCCGGTGCGAACCAGAAGCCGTAGTAGACCATCTCGGCGTAGCGGGGGATGAGGGAGTCGCGGATGTGCATCACCTCGCGGTCCATGGTGATCTGCTCCACTGCCATGTGGGCCTCCCTGAGAATGGTGCCGCCCGGGGTCTCGTACACGCCGCGGGACTTCATCCCCACGAAGCGGTTCTCCATCAGGTCCACCCGGCCGATGCCGTGCTGGCCGCCCAGGTAGTTCAGGTGGGCCAGGAGCTGGGCCGGCGACATCTTCTCCCCGTCCACGGCCACCGGATTGCCGTTTTTGAACTCGATCTCCACGTACTGGGGCTTGTTGGGCGCCTTCTCCGGCGACTTGGTCAGGACGTACATCTCCTCGGGCGCCTCGGCGTAGGGGTCTTCCAGGATCCCCCCCTCGAAGGAGATGTGCAGGAGGTTCCGGTCCGAGGACCAGGGGCGCTTCTTGGTGACCGGCACCGGGATGCCGTTCTTCTTGGCATAGTCCAGCAGCGCCTGGCGGCTGTTCAGGTCCCAGGTGCGCCACGGCGCGATGATGGTGATGGCCGGGTTGAAGTGGTAGCAGGCCAGCTCGAAGCGGACCTGGTCGTTCCCCTTGCCGGTGGCGCCGTGGGCCACGGCGTCGGCCTTCTCGATCTTCGCGATCTCCATCTGCCGCTTGGCGATGAGCGGCCGGGCGATGGAGGTGCCCAGCAGGTACTGACCCTCGTAGATGGCGTTGGCGCGGAACATGGGGAAGACGAAGTCCCGCACGAATTCCTCCCGCAGGTCGTCGATGTAGACCTTGTCCGCGCCGGTGGCGATGGCCTTGTCCCGGACCGGGTCCAGCTCGTCCCCCTGGCCCAGGTCGGCGGAGAAGGCGACCACCTTGCAGCCGTACTCGTTCTTCAGCCACTTGAGGATGATGGAGGTATCGAGACCGCCGGAATAGGCGAGGACTATCTTCTTCACTTCTTTCTTGGCCATAGAGGTTCTCCTTTTGTTCTGGGTTCGTATTCTTCAAACAGAAGTCGATCAGGTTTCTCTCCTCAACCTGCAAGCCGCCGTCTGCGAAATCCTATAGGAATATAATCCGTCCGCTCCGCCTCCCGTATGCGCTCCAGAGCCAGTTCCATCAGCAGACGCCGCTCCTCGGGATCGCGTTCCCTCGTTTTCCGGTAGCGGCCCATGGCCATTCGGTCACGTTCGAGCAAGCTGGGTATGGGAGAATCATCACTGAATTTTCTGCGGCGGATTGTCAACGAAACGCTCCTTCAGAGCGCGGAACTCGTTCGCGGTCGTATTATCGGGAAGTGTCGCGCGCGTAATGAGATATTCCCAGTCAATTTCTCCGGCAAACTGTCCGGCCAGCAATTCGACCATCTCGCAGTCGCTTGTGGATTTCCAGTGCTTGCAGGCATTCATCCGGTCAATGAGCAGGTCTTCAATCCCGATAATAGTGCATTCCAGGCCATCCTCAAACTCCACAATCTCCAACGGCGCATCTTCTCCATGGAGTGATGAGGCTGGTACTTCCACCACGAGTTTCAGTTCATGCTGGACCCAGTATCTCCCCTCAACTACGAAACCAAGCTCCTGAAGGACCTCGCCGAGCGCATCCCGGTCAGGGTAGGCGACATCGATATCCGCGGTGAAATAAACCTCTCGCGTATAATATGCAAGGGCGCAACCGCCGATCAGTATCGGAGCCGGTTTTCCACGCCGCCGCAACTCTCGTGTAATGCCCGCCAGCATCAGCAGCTGCCGCTTCAAGGGCGAACTGGTGCGAGCAATGCGTTCAAGGAGTGACCGTGTCTGGTCGGACATGATGTGCGCGACCTTTACGCCCCGCCCATCAACCGGGCCATGATGGCCTTCTGGACGTGGAGCCGGTTCTCCGCCTCGTCCCACACCACCGAACGGGGGCCCTCGATGACCTCGTCGGTGATCTCCTCGTCCCGGTGGGCCGGGAGGCAGTGCATGACGATGCAATTCTTTTTCGCCAGCCCGACGGTTTCGGCGTTGAGCTGAAACCCGGCGAAGGCCTTCTCCCTGGCTTTCTGCTCCTCCTCCTGCCCCATGCTGGCCCAGACGTCGGTGTTGAGGACGTCCGCGCCCTTCACCGCTTCCTTGGGGTCGTCGGTGAGCACGATGGATGACTTCCCGTGGGAGCGCGCCCATTCCAGGACCTTTCCGTCCGGCTG
>JAAZOO010000159.1 GCA_012797715.1 Geobacteraceae bacterium
TTCATCCGGTGGGGGCTTTTTGTTTCAAGCTGATTCCACACAGGAGGTGCCGTATGAAATTTTTTTTCCGCAAGAAAGACGCACGCAAAACCTACGAATTTGCACCCCGCACGGAAATCTCCCTATCAGGGAGAGCCTACAACCGGTTTCAGGACCGTGACTGCGCGATCAAGATTTGGGTGCCAGAGAGCGCCAAGACAAAGATCGACGAAATATGCAGCTATCTGGACACCTCCGCGTCCGATTTTATTCGGCAGGTGCTATTTGTCCACATATACGGACGTACCGATTTCCTAGGCCTTACCCAAATGAGGCACCCGAGTATCGTTGACTCTCACATCTCAACCGGCATCCGCTTTTCAACCCCGCCTTCTGATGGACTCCCTTTCACTATGCAACAACCTGTTGCACCCAAACAGAAAATAGATTCGAGTTTCAAGGTATGGGTGCCGGCAAAGTTCAGCTCTGATCTTGGAACCTTGGCTATCCGTCATGGTGAGACTATCTCAAGCTATGTTAGGAAAGTCTTTCTGACTCACATTTCGGAACCCTCCCCTTCAATCCAACCCTCTTAACCGGGCACCCACCACCCGGAGAGGAAACCTGCTGAAGTCGAAACCAGTTTTGAGGGGAAGTTTTGATGTCCCCGGAATCGGTCGATATCATTGCATCTTATACCAATATCCAAGGAGGAATTATGGCGAAACTGGAGAAGAACTGGATCGATATGGAGTGTGTCGAAGCATACAAGAGGGGGATCGGACATGTTTGCCGTTCGAGGGAGGCACCCTCTTCCCGCAGGAAGGTGGTCTGCCACTGGGTGCAAGAAGCGCGGAACTTGGGAAAGCTTTCTTGGAAGTACTTGACGACTGCGAACGGGGAGTCAGGGATCTTGTTCTGAACAAATGGCAGGAAAGGCTCTTACACTTAGCTCTGAAGAGCAATCATGGCTCCGACGAGAGCAGCATCGCGGGCTGTTTCATCTCATTCGTTGAAGGTTACTGCTACTCTACCAGAGAGCAGTTCGTCTGGGATTGGCTGAAGTATCACCAGCACCATCACGGTACTGGTTATGGCCGTACCATGCGTGACCATTTTTCCTTAGTTGCTCATATTCGCAGGCATAGGGACAAGTACCCCGACCTGAACGGCAAGATCAGGAAACTGGCCGAAATGGCCGCCGATGCCGACTCGTTTGGAAATGCCTGCCTAGCTCTCATGTACCCCGCGTACTGCTACGCCAAGACCATAGACGAAGACCCTTCGGAGTTCGTGCGCTATATGACCGGCTTCACCCACTCCCACCCGGATGCCATGGAAGCGATGTCGCGTCTCTGCCTATTCATCGAAAACCCGGAGACGATTTTGATTTCCATAGAAGACAGCGGAGCAGAATATGATGCGGTCTTTCGGGAGAGGTTCTGTAGCGGCCATGCGACGGCCTCAAATACGCCCGTGGCTACGGTCAAGTGCGCCATGAAAGAGGCCGAGATGCATGTTGTCAGAGAGGCGATGAGGATTGGTGGTGATACCGATTCCGTGCTTGCGACGGCCATGCTCCTGTATAAACTCAGGCAGAAGTTTCACCGGATACAGACCCTACAACGTGTGCTGGAATCTGAAAAATTATAGAGATTCATCAAGCAGAAACGAAAAAAGAGGAGGAAGACATGGGAGTAAAATACAAAGGCGAAAATCCTGAACTTTTTCAGAAATTACTGGGCAAGGGAGGATACATTCCAATTCGCATAAACCCAACGAAATCCACCGAGCAGCAACAGGAACATGATTCACCAAAAGGGTCGCGTGATCATGCTGATGAGGCTGAACCTATTAAGGGCTTGAAGTATCCACCCTTGACTGAATGGCTTGACCAGGAGGATGAAAATGAGTTCGAGCCCTCTATTACGTGCCCTTTCTGCGGGGAACTGGAAAATGAAAATGCTGAGATCAACTGCCCTCACTTTTTTGGGTACACCCAAGACTACGATTATTTGTATTGGGTCGATGAGTTTAAAATTCTTGACGAGATCCAGCAAGATATCAATGAACTCTTCGACAAACTGATGGACAGTAAAGAAAGCATATTTAAGGGTATCCCTTACTGGGAACATCTTGAAGACGAAGACTGTCATATGTTGTCGTTGCTAGAAAAGCATCCCTACATAAATGTGGATAGGGCATATTGTACCGTGCCGTGCAACGCAACGGTGCACAGCTATTATTTCATCGATACCAAGAAGAAAGAGGATTTTATGGCAACGTTGTTAGAGGTCAAAAAAAGGCTGGACAAGCTGAAGGGGCAAGAATAATGAAACGTTCGGAAAAAGATAAAGTGAGAGAAGTCGGCCTTTGTGTACAGTTTTTCGGGATAAAAATATTCCATCAACTTCTCTTCTGTCCACTGGTGTCGACCGACCTCACTCTCCTCCCGATAGTCTGGCAACTGAATCTGCGTGACCCGCCGAACCCTACTCCCCGATATCCTCATTCCACAGGTCAGGATTCCCGGCAATGAACCGCTCCATCAAGTGTCGGCACTCCAGACTGTCCAGCACTACCAGCTCCACCCCCCGCGTCTTCAGGTATTCCTCGGGCCCCTGAAAGGTGCGGTTCTCCCCGATCACGACCTTCGGGATGCCGTAGAGCAGCACCGCTCCGCTGCACATATCGCAGGGGGAGAGGGTCGAGTAGAGAGTCGCCCGGCGGTAGTCGACGGCCTTCAGGCGGCCGGCGTTCTCCAGGCAGTCCATCTCCGCATGCAGGATAGCGCTCCCCTTCTGAACCCGTCGGTTGCGGCCACGGCCGACGATCCGGCCGTCGAGGACCAGCACAGCGCCGATGGGAATGCCTCCCTCTTGCATACCTTGTTTCGCCTCCTCCATTGCCGCTTCCATAAATTCGTCCATGTCGGCCTCCTGGGAGAAATCATCCTAAAACCGGCAGTTGGAGGTATCCTTAGAGAGCGACTCTGTCGTATTTCGTTGCTGCTCTTAGCGAAATTGAGCGGCCACAGCCGATACTGTCCGAACCCGAAGGGTGAGTGTATCGGCTGTAGTGAAATGAGCTTAGAGCAGCACAAAGACGGCAATCGGAGAGAA
>JAAZOO010000160.1 GCA_012797715.1 Geobacteraceae bacterium
AACATTCCGTACCAGGGCGAATTTGGTCGGCGAAGAGATGACGACTGCATCCGCGCCCGCCCGGGCATGGCGCCAGGTGTCCTTCCCCGGCTTGTCGATATCGAATTCGTGACCGTGGTGCTTGACGGTGCCGACGCGAAGTTTCCTGCTTTTCAACTCCCGGACCAGTTTCTCCAGAAAGGTGGTCTTGCCCGCATCGGACGTCCCGACCACGCACACGATGGGCGGCCTCTTCATGAATCTCCCCTTTCACGTAATAAACCTAGATTCGGCAGTTGGAGGCATCCTTCGTTCTCTCCGATTGCCGTCTTTCTTCTGCTCTTTGCTCATTTCACTACAGCCGATATACTCACCCTTGGGGTTCGGACAGTATCGGCTGTGGCCGCTCCATTTCGCTACGAGCAGCAACGAAATACGACAGAGTCACTCTCTGCGGATACCTCCAACTGCCGGTTTTAGGATAAATCAACCGACATACAAATTCATACCGTCCGACAGGGCCCCGTCCAGTCCGACACGATTTCCCCATTCATCGGAGACGACCTTCCCCTTCTCCACCTGTGGGAGGAGGCCGCATGCCATGAGCGCGTGACGCACCGTCATTCCGGGAAGCACGGATACTTCGCGGCCGTTTACGAATACAATCATCGTTTGACCTCCGAAATACGGGTGCCGCCGCCGGGATGGATCGTCTTTCTGTCACGCAGCCACTCGATGACCACATCCCGCAGCCATCGGCCGGAATCGCTATAGACCAGTTTCCCGCCCCCCATGGCCCCTCCTGCCCCTGCAGAATCCGACGACGACCTGACGGCATCACCGAACGCGGCATATCCATCGCCGCCTGCGGCGAGGAAATCGTTGGTGGCAACCGAATATTCCCTGTCCGGGTCCAGCGGCTTTCCGGCAATCCGGACCTCGCAGACCCGGGCCCCCGCCGGAGCGGAAGGGTCGTAGGTGAATGTCAGCCCGGATACCTGCGGAAAGGCTCCCGAACCGTTTTCCACGTCGGAAACGCCGTGCTCCAGCGCCTGGCGGATGACCCTGCCGCTGACCCGCAGGGCAACGATATAGGTGTCGAAGGGCAAGACCGTGTACAAGTCCTTCACCAGGATGACCCCTTTCGGGATGCCGGCGCGAATGCCGCCGCCGTTGATAATCGCGGCATCGGCGCCCGAGACCTCTCGCATGATATCTGCTATCAGGTTACCCAGGTTCGTTTCCCGTTTTCTCACGTTTACGCCGTCAAGGTCCACTGCGGTCTCTCCTGCCCGTCCCTCAAGGACGGCGTCAGCCTCCTTCCGATACGTCTGCACCAGGGAAAGGACTGCGGGGTCCGGATCGCCCCGGTCCGGACGGATATCTTCCAGCCTGCCGTCTACGGTGGAAACCTTCCCGTCCCTCAGGGTAATATCAATAACCCCCAATACCTTTCCATGCTCGAAGGCCTGTACGATAACCGTGTTTCCGACCCGTGTCGGCGTGTCCACACGGGTATGGGAATGCCCTCCAACGATTACGTCAATCCCCGGCACCAGCTCCGCCAGCTTGCGATCCGCCGCATACCCCAGGTGGGAAAGGACGACGACAAGGTGCGCCTGGGCGCGAAGTCGGGGAAGAAAGCGGGATACCGTTTCCACGGGCGGCCGGAACCTGAGGCCCGCCACGTTCTTCGGATGGGTGGCGACAGGCGTATCCTCGGTGACCACACCGAGGACAGCCACCCGTACGCCTCCCGTCTCCTTGATCACATAGGGCTGCAGCGTGTCAAGGCCTTCCACGTTTGCCCCCAACACGGGAAAATGGGCCTCGGCGATCCTCTTCCTCAGGACACCCTGGCCGAAGTCGAACTCATGGTTCCCCACTACCATCGCATCCAGCTCCATACGGTTCATCAGTTCCACGGCTGCCCGCCCCTGGGTAAGGTTCGTCCAGGTATTCCCCTGAATGACATCTCCCGCTGCCAGGAAAAGGGACGGCCTTTCCGCCCGCAGCGCAGAAATCCGTGCCGACAGCCAGGCAGCCCCTCCCCGCTCCCCGTTCACGCCCAAGGGAACGTACGGTTCGGCAAAGCCATGGAAGTCATTTACGTAAAGAAGGCGGAGAACAGCCTCTTCGGCGCCGGCCGATGCGGCAAGGGACAGGGCAAGAAAGAGAAAGACGGCTGTGATGCGAAAATATTTCACCG
>JAAZOO010000161.1 GCA_012797715.1 Geobacteraceae bacterium
AAAAGAGGCGAAGTGGTATCTTTCTTAAGCTCGCCAGGCAATTGACGATACTCTGGAGGGGGTAATGCCGACCATCGCCGCGGCTCGCTCCACGCCAGGGAAGAGAAGGACGTTGTATGGACATGCGCGTTCGCCTGATCCATGTGGTTGAGACCGTGCTGCTGCTTCTGCTCGTGGCGGTACCGGTACATGCGCTATCACCTCAGGGCAGGAGCCAGGTCCTCATCATCCATTCCTATCATTCGGGTCTCACCTGGACCGATGCTGTCACGAGCGGTATCCGGGATGCCTTGTCCCGGAGCGACTCCGATATCCAGATAAGCGCCGAGTACCTGGATGCCCGGCGTTATCCGAAGTCTGAACTCTCCCGGAGAATTCGGGAACTGCTTCTTGCGAAACTGGAGGGGACGATTCCGGACCTGGTGATAGCGTCGGATAACAACGCCCTCGACCTCGTTCTGCAACAGCGGGACCGGCTCTTCCCTGGTATACCCGTGGTCTTCTGCGGCATCAACGATTTCAACCCGTCGATGGTCGCGAAACATCGGGGGATCACTGGTGTTGCCGAGGATCTCTCGGTCATCGACACGGTGAAGCTTGTACTCCACCTGCATCCCGAGACGAGGGAGATCGTCGTTATCGGCCGGACTTCCGTGGCGGCGGACAAGCATAACCGGGACAGCTTCGTCGCCGCGATGCCCGGAATACCCTCCCGTCTGAAGATCTCATTCTGGGATGACGTTCCGGGCCCTGAGCTGAGGGCACGATTGGAGAAACTGCGGAGCGGCTCCGTCGTTTTCATCAACGGGCTGATAACGGATCCAACAGGCCGTCAGATGATGTACGGAGAGACCACGAAATGGATCTCCCGCTACAGCGGCGTTCCTGCATATTCACTGTGGGATGTCTATCTCGGCCATGGCATTGTGGGAGGCAAGCTCGTAAGCGGTTACCGGCAGGGCCAGATGGCCGGCCAGCTGGCCCTGCGGATCTTCGGTGGCGAGAGCGCCGACCTCATTCCGGTGATCGCCGGCCTCGATGCCAATCGCTACATGTTCGATTATCGTCAACTCGAGCAGTTTCGCATTCCCCTGTCGAGGCTCCCGCAAGACTCTATCCTCATCAACCGTCCAGATTCGTTCTACCATAGGTACAAAACCCTTGTCTGGGCGACCGTCTCCGTGGTCTCGGTGCTGGGTTTCCTGGTTGTCCTTCTCAGCGTTGCCATCATCCGTCAGCACAGGACGGAGCGGGCACTGAAGCTGAGTGAGGAGTTCTTGTCCTCGATCGTAGAGAACATACCGAACATGATCTTCATCAAGGACGCCCGGGACCTGAGATTCGTCCGTCACAATCAGGCCGCGGAGAGAGTCCTGGGATACAGCAGGGAAGAGCTTATCGGCAAGAATGATCACGATTTCTTTCCCAAAGAACAGGCAGACTTTTTTACGAAGAAGGATAGAGAGGTGCTGGAAAGCGGCAGGTTGCTGGACATACCCGAGGAGGCCGTGGACACAAGCACGGGAAGACGGATACTCCACACGAGGAAGATACCGATAATGAACAAGGACGGGAAGCCGGCCTATCTCCTCGGCATAGCGGAGGACATCACCGAGCTCAAGCAGGCTGGGGAGGAGCGGGAAAGACTGCGGGAGCAGCTCAGTCAGGCCCAGAAGCTGGAGTCTGTCGGCCGGCTGGCGGGTGGCGTGGCCCATGATTTCAACAACATGCTCACCGCCATCCTCGGGCACGCCGAGCTGGCAATGAGGATGTGCGGCCCATCGGAGCGGGTCCACGCCAGTCTCGCTGCGATCAAGGAGTCCGCCCTTCGGTCGGCCGACCTTGTCAGGCAGCTTCTGGCCTTTGCGCGCAAGCAGACCGTGGTGCCCAGGGTCCTTGACATAAACAAGACTGCGCGAAACACGCTCAACATGCTGCAGCGGTTGATGGGCGAGAACATCGAGCTTAACTGGGTGCCCGGAAGTGATCTGTGGCCGGTCAGGATGGACCCCTCCCAGCTTGACCAGCTTCTGGCGAACCTGTGTGTGAACGCCCGGGACGCCATAACCGAGGTGGGGAAGGTGACCATAGAGACCGGGAACAGAATCTTCGATGAGACCTGCCGCGTCCTGGATCCGGGTTTTGTCCCTGGAGAATATGTCATGCTGGCAGTGAGCGATGACGGAAATGGGATCGACAGAAGTGTTCTCGACCATATCTTTGAGCCCTTCTTCACCACCAAGGAAGCAGGAAAGGGTACCGGTCTGGGACTGTCCACGGTCTACGGGATCGTCAAGCAGAACGAAGGATTCATCAATGTTTACAGCGAACCGGGAACAGGCTCAACCTTCAGGATCTATCTGCCCCGGTTTGAGGGGAAGACCGGCGAACCGGCGACGGAGGAACCGTCAGAGATACTGAATGGCCGGGGGGAGACCGTACTTCTTGTGGAGGACGAGCCGACGATCCTGAACGTGGGCAGGGAGATGCTGGAATCACTGGGCTACAGGGTGCTCACCGCCGCTACGCCGGGTGAGGCGATTGACCGGGTCAGGACCTACGCCGGCGAGATAGACCTTGTCCTCACCGACGTGGTGATGCCGGAAATGAACGGACGAGAACTGGTGGAACTGATCCGCGGCATCAGGCCCGGATTCAGATGCCTGTTTGCGTCCGGCTACACGGCCGACATCATCGCCCGCCAGGGAGAGCTCGACGAAGGCGTTGTCTTCATCCAGAAACCGTTCTCGATCCAGGACCTCGCCGCCAGAGTGCGCGAGGCGCTGGAACGGGAATAGGTGCCGTCTACGGATATTCGCGAAAAAATGGATACATGGAAGGGGTGTGCCGACCGCTAGAAGGACAGCCTGGCGATGCCCTTGATGCCGTGCGCAATGTACTTGTCCGTGGTTATCTGGACGTTGTATCCCAGGTGGAATGATGCGCCGTTCATCAGGAACATCGAGACGCCAGCGCCGCAGAGGAAGAAGTTCTTGTCCGGGGATTGGGTCTCAATGCTGAAAGGTGAACT
>JAAZOO010000162.1 GCA_012797715.1 Geobacteraceae bacterium
CCGGGGGTTTGAAAGGGAAAAGGCGGCACCGGCCGAGGCGCTGCCTCAGCCGGTCACCGTTGCCAGCATCTTTTTCAGGTCTCCCAGCTTGTAGGGCTTGGTGATAATGCCGCTGAAGCCGTACGAGCGGTAATCGGCCAGAATCGGATCGTTGGAATAGCCGCTGGAAACGATGGCCTTTACGCCGGGATCGATATCCTGCAGCATCCTGACCGCCTCTTTTCCCCCCATTCCCCCCGGAATGGTGAGATCCATGAGCACGGCGACAAACGGCTCGCCGGACTCCCAGGCGTTCCGGTAGAGGGTCACCGCCTCTTCCCCGTTCCCGGCGAATTCAACGTCGTATCCGATGAATTTCAGCATCTCGCCCGCAACCTCCCTGATATTTTCCTCGTCATCCATGACGAGCACGGTTGCCTTGCCGGTATGGTCCGCGGTCTCCTCGGTGTCCGCCTGGATCGCCCCTCCTCCGGAAGCCGGCAGGTAGATGGTGAAGGTTGTCCCGGCCCCCGGTGTGGACTGGACGGTGATATGCCCGTCATGATTCCTGATGATGGAGTAGACGGTGGCCAGGCCGAGGCCCTTTCCGTCCTTTTTGGTGCTGAAGTAGGGGTCGAATATGCGGGGAAGGGCCTCCTCGGGGATACCGATCCCCTCATCCGTTATGGTTATCACCACATAGCGCCCGCTCCGGAGCGGCAGCAGACTGTCGGCGCCGACGGTCAGGTTCGAGCAGCCCACCTCGATAACACCGCCGGACGGCATGGCCTGGTCGGCATTAAGGATCAGGTTGTTGATCACCTGGCTCATCTGCCCCTCGTCCACTTCCACCGGCCACAGGTCATCGGCCATGGAGAAGCGGTAGGTCGCCCGGGAGCCGCTCAGAGTGAACGCCACGGAGTCTCTGATGATATCGGTGACGGCGGCCGTCTTTTTCACCGGCGCACCGCCCCGTGAAAAGGTCAGCAACTGCTGTGTCAGATCCCGCGCCCGCAGGGATGCCTTCTCCGCCTCCACCAATTTCTGGTGGACCTTGTCCCCTTCGGACACGTACATCTTGGCCAGTGAGATATTGCCAAGGATGGCGGTGAGAAGATTATTGAAATCATGAGCGATCCCTCCGGCAAGGACCCCGATGGATTCCAGCTTCTGTGATTTCAGAAGCTCCTCCTCCATCTTCCGTTTCTCGGTAATATCACGGAACACCAGCACGGCGCCCACCACCCGGCTTTCCCGATCCCGAATGGGAGCCGCACTGTCCGCGATGGTCCGCTCTTTCCCGTCCCGTGAAACCAGGAGGGTATGATTGGCGAGCTCGACCGTGATTCCGCTCCCCAGGACGCGCGTCACGGGGTCCGGGCAGGGCTTCCGGCTCTTCTCGCCGATAATGCGGAACACCTCCGATAGATGCCTCCCCAGCGCCTCCTCCTGGCTCCAGCCGGTCAGTTGTTCCGCGACCTTGTTGATCAGGACGATCTTCCCCTCCGTATCCGTGGTGATAACGCCGTCTCCAATGGATCGGAGGGTGACCGCCAGGCGTTCCTTTTCCCCGGCAAGGGACTCCTCGGCAATCTTTCGCGCCGTGATGTCGTGGACATGTTCCGCAACAAGGATCACCCTGCCCGCATCGTCGAAAATGGGAAAGGAACGGATCTCCAGGTAGCCGATTCGCGGGTTGAATTTCTCGCAGAATGACGGCTTTCCCGTGGCAAATACTTCTTCGGCATGGCACGGCTCGCAGACCGCATCCCGTCCATAGTAGGCCCGATAGCAGTGGGGAAAGCCGTCGCGGACATCATCCGGCACATAGTCGAACCCGCCGTGGTAATTGGAAAGAACGATGCGGTGATCCCGGTCGATGATGGAAAACAGGTCCGGGATGCCGTCGAAGACCGCCCGCAGAAACCGCACCGA
>JAAZOO010000163.1 GCA_012797715.1 Geobacteraceae bacterium
AAGCCGTGAACATCCCGGCGATCGAAGTGCACCTGTCCAACGTTTACGCGCGCGAGGATTTCCGGCATAAGTCCTACGTGGCCGGCGTGGCCGTGGGACGCATCATGGGCTTCGGCGCCGAGTCTTACCTGCTGGCGCTCCGGGCCGCCAAGTCTTTACTGTCGCAAGCCCACGAATGAGCGGCCCTGCAGGATGCTGCAGGGTACCGGGTGAAACGGCATGACCGCTATTTTTCTCGGCCACTGGTATCCCCGGTGGGTCAGCCGGAACGGTTATTGGGCCGTGTCGGCCCTGGTTGGCGGCCTGCTGCTCGTCCCTCCGGTTTTTCTTCCGCAAGCCCTTGATCTTCATGGTGGAGATGAGGAGGATTGAACTCCTGGCCTATGCGTTGCGAACGCATCGCTCTCCCAGCTGAGCTACATCCCCATGAAATCGTACTGGTGAGTGAAAATGCACTATACAGGATTTTCCTCCTCTTGAAAAGGGGGAAAATGGGGCTGCGTCGGCAGGGTGATCCGGAATTCGGCCCCCCCCTCACTCCGGTTTCCCGCCTGAATGTCCCCTCCGTGGTTGGTAATGATGCGGTGGACAATGGGAAGCCCAAGGCCGGTTCCCCCCTCCTTGGTTGTGTAGAAGGGAGTGAAGATGTTCGGAAGGATCTCGGGAGGGATGCCGTTCCCGGTATCGCGAACCCTGATGGAGACGGCATCCCTTCCCTTGAAACGGGTGGGGGAGAGCGCAACGAAGAGGGTTCCTCCGGGCCCCATGGCTTCGCAGGCGTTGGTGAAGAGGTTGATGCAGACCTGTTTCAACTGCTGCAGGTCCCCGAGAATCCGGAGGGGTTTCGAGGAAAAACGCTTCTTGACCCTGATCCGTTTTTCTTCCATGAAACCGGAAACAACGGCGAGAGATTCTTCTACGACGTCCGTAAGGGGGCAGTCGGTATAGCAGATGGTGGCCCTTCTCGTGAACACCAGTATCTCCACCAGCATTTTTTCCAGGCGGTGGGCTTCCCGGGCAATCGTATCCAGGTATTTCCAGTCCGTGGAACCGGGAGATTCTTTGCGGAGAAGGCGGCGGGCGAGGCCGCCGATGGACACCAGGGGGCCTTTCAATTCATGGGCAATGGACGCCGCCGTTTCACCCAGGGAGGCAAGGCGTTCACCCTGAAGGAGCCGTTGGCGGATCTCTGTGAACTCCCGGTTCGAGTTCTCTATGCGATTGTAGAGCATGGCGTTTTCGATGGCCATGCCGGTATGGTTGGCGAACAGGCGGAGTATCTCCTGGTCGTCGCGGCTTATGGGTTTCCCGGTGAGGGGATTGTCGATAACCACGAGTGCGACGGCTTCCTTTTTCGCGATGAGGGGCACGGCGGCGAACGAGGTCACACTGTAGCGATCGAAGAATTCGCTGTTGGGCTGTGTTTTCCGTGCGGTATGGCGTGCCAGGAGGAGCCTCCTCTCTGAAACCGCACGGGAGAGAATGTCGTGCTCATCCAGTGAAATCCGGGTCCCTTTCACCATCCGGCAGAAGGCGGAATCCTGGAGCCTTTCCATGTCTTCGTCAGACAGGCTCCATCGTCCGAACTGCGTTTCACCGTCCTCTGTGGATTGCAGCACCGATCCGTGATTTTCCGCGGTCACTCCGAACATTCCCTGCATCATTCCGGAGCGCTTGTTGACGAGAAAAAACATGGCGCGTTCAAAGAGCGGCGGGATGCCGGATATGAGAGCCGTCAGGCTGAGGTTGATCAGTTTGTTGATTTGTGTCGTGGAGTGGATGGCATTGCTGAGGCGGTAGAGGAGGGAAAGTTTCTTCAGCCTGTTGACATTTTCGGATGTCAGATTGGTCAGCCTGCGATAGTTTCGCACTCCGACAAGGGCATTGGAAATCAGGTTTCCCATTCCTTCGAAGAGCTCCCGGTCTTCCTCGTCGAAATTCCGCCGTCCGCCGCCGCGCTCCATTTTCCCGAAAAAAGTAATCGTTCCGAACGTTTCCCCCTCAAAGTGCAGAGGAACGCAGACGTACGAGGGGGGCAGGTCTTCATCGCCGATGACGTCGACGATGAGGAGGGGCGTTTCAACAAAGAGCATCCTCGCCGAACAGGTGTCCTCGATTTCCAGCATGGAGCGGAGATGGGCGCGGTGTCTCCTCCCGCACGTCTTGAGAACCTTCGAAGTGAACACGTCATGGTGAAAAATGCGCAGAATGGTGCAGGAAGAGGCGGTATATTCATGGGCAATTTTGAGGATAAAGGGGAGAATTTCCCGAAGCGGAATCGGCCGGTGAAGGACCTTGCCCAGTTCGTTGAGGGTGATCAGGTGCTGGATACGACGGTCCGAACGCTCCGAGATTTCCATGGAGAACACCAGTCCCGCAATCTCCAGCAGGATGTCCTGGAGCACCCGTGTCCTGGCGGCGTCGCTCAGGGATGCCTGTTTGGATGCCAGGGATACCGCTCCCACCACCCGCATCCCGCACATCAGGGGGAGAGAGAGAACCGTCAAGGCGGCGCACGGGAGCGATTCGTCGGCATGGAGCGAGCCCGCATCGGCACGGACGCCGTCCTTTCGGAAAACGCACAGGCCGGCTGCTCCGTCACCGACAGGGATCGAGCAGGATGCGATCTGCTCGGGGCCGTTGCTCGACACCCTTCTGGTCAGGGTGTGACGGTCCGCGTCGAGAAGATAGATGTCAACGGAATCGAGTTCGAAGGATCGTGCAATGAAGCGGGAGATGGTTTTGAGCCGGGCGGCGGGGGAGAGGTTGGTGGAGTTGGCTATACGAACAGTGGTGCTCAAGAGAGTGTATTCGTTCGTGATGACCATGGGCGCGCCGTTAGAAGTCCATGTGAGAGTCCGTATTCCGGTCCTTGCGTGATATGGGTGCTCCTACCTCTTTTCCTTCCTTTCCTGCTCCATCTTGCAGTCGATGCAGTAGGTGGTAACCGGACGCGCCTTGAGGCGCGCTTCGCTGATTTCGCACCCACACATCTCGCAGATGCCGAAGGTGCCGTCGTCAATCTTTCCCAGCGCTTCGCGGATCTTGTTCAGCAGTTTCCGTTCCCGGTCACGGATGCGAAGCTCGAAGGTGCGGTCGGATTCCTGCGTGGCCCGATCATTGGGATCGGGAAAGCTGGTTGTGTCCGCGGTCATTTCCGATACCGTCTTTCCGGCTTCTTCGAGGAGGGATCTCATTTCTTCCTGGAGCACGCTCCGGAAGTATTCCAATTTCTGTTTGTCCATGCCCACTCTCCTGGCTCGATAAATCTTTGATATTCTAAGGGAATCGATTCCCCATGTAAAGGGAAAATTCATATCCCGCCTACCGGGTGTCAAAGAGGTTTTCCAGCGTCTGATCCACGGATGCAACGCCGATGAGCTCCACGCTGTCGGCACGGACATGCTTTACGCTTCCGGCGGGAAGGATGCAGCGCGTATATCCCAGTTTTGCCGCCTCTCTCACGCGCATCTCCGGCTGGGTTATGGCGCGGACTTCACCCGCGAGTCCGACTTCTCCGATTACCGCGGTGCGCTGCGCAATGCTCCGGTCAAGATGACTCGATGCCACGGCGGCCACAATCCCCAGATCAGCCGCAGGTTCGCTTAATTTCACCCCCCCGACCACATTGAGGAAGATATCCTGCCCGGCCATGGTGAGTCCCACCTTTTTTTCCAGCACGGCGACCAGAAGCGCCAGGCGGTTGTGATCGAACCCGATGGTGGTTCGCCTCGGCACGCCGAAGGAAGAGGAGGTGACCAGTGCCTGGATCTCCACGAGGAGAGGGCGGCTTCCTTCCATGGTGGCTGCCACGACGGAGCCGGATACCCCCAGCGGCCGTTCGGAGAGGAAGAGCTCCGATGGATTCAAGACCTCGCGAAGGCCTGTTTCCCCCATTTCGAAGACTCCGATCTCGTTGGTTGATCCGTAGCGGTTCTTGATGGCGCGCAAGATACGGAAGGGATGGCCGCTGTCCCCTTCGAAGTAGAGGACCGTGTCCACCATGTGCTCCAGGACGCGGGGCCCGGCAATGGAGCCGTCCTTTGTGACGTGCCCCACAAGAAAGACGGACACGCCGCTGCGCTTGGCGAACATCATCAGTTTTCCCGCGCTTTCGCGAACCTGGCTGACGGTGCCGGGAGCCGATTCCAGGGTGGCGGTGAAAACGGTCTGGATTGAATCCACCACGAGCACGGTTGGATTCAGTCTCCGGACATGGTCCAGGATTCGTTCCAGGGAGTTTTCCGCAAGGATGTAAAGGCCGTCGGCTCCCACCCGGAGGCGTTCCCCCCGCATCCGCGTTTGACGTGCGGATTCCTCGCCCGAGACAT
>JAAZOO010000164.1 GCA_012797715.1 Geobacteraceae bacterium
GGTATCGCGTGCGGGACCTGTCATTATTCCTCCACGACCCGATGGAGAGCTACCACGTAATCAAGCATCATGCCGGGCGTCCAGACCATCTCCCGGGCCTTCCAGCGGATGAAATGGGCCACCCACAGGTCCTTGTTCGTCAACAGCCAGAACAGGGTCCGGATTCGATGACGGGTAGTGAGGCTCCCCATGAGGGCCGCCTCCAATGCCAGGGCAACAGCGACGGAGCAGTTCCGGTTCGTGAAGTTGTAGGCGGTGACGCTCCGGTACAGGGTCCAGAAGGTGCGCAGCTGCCCGGCGCTGAAATTCCGGAAACGGATGGTGGCGGAAGGCTGCACGTAGGTCTTGATTTCCTCTTCGAAGGAAGGGAGAAAGACTCCCGGCACATCCTTGCTGCGAAGTGTTTCCCATACCTCGTCACTGTTCTCGAACGCTGTGGGGTCTCCGTCGCAGTGGCTGATATAGAGTTCAGGGTTCATCTCCAGGGCCGCATGCCCGACGGTGAACTTGCCCTCGGCGTCCCGGGCCGCCACGTAGCGGCTGATCAGGTTGGGCGCCGCGTCCACCTTCGCGACGGTGGTGGGCGTCCAGATATGCACCAGCAGGTCGCCGTGGTCTTCGTTGCAGTCCGGGAGCGCCGCCGGTTCCTCCCGAAGGTACCGCTTGCGGAAGCGCCCGGGCACATGGAAATCCAGGAAATAGGGCACCGCCATCCGGGTGTCGTCACTTTCCGCGCGGCGCAGGTACCGGCCCAGACGAAGTGCCGTGCGGAGCGTGGTCAGCCCCATCAGGAGAAAACCCGCGCCCAGGAACATCGGCACTACCCAGGTAACCGCCTTCTTCCACTCAAGGAATAGCAGGCCGCCCAGCAGGAGGTGACCGAGGCCGCTGGCAAGAAACCAGCCCCAGTTGGGATACCGGATGACGAGAGAGGAAATGATCTGGTACAGTCCGTTGACCAGGAGCGCCACCCCGAAAAGCCACGGCACGGCGTTTTCCGACTGCTGGGGGAAATCGGCGACGGCAATGCCCAGCACCACCAGCACCAATCCCTGAAAACCGAAGAAAGAAGGCATGCCCCCGCCGCAGGCGAGGATGGAAAACGCCATCTTCGCGAGCCCCGTCACCACCATGACCCAGCCGAACGCCTCGAGGGCGATAAGTGTGACGGTATCCGA
Organism: Geobacteraceae bacterium; assembly: GCA_012797715.1. Classification (GTDB taxonomy): domain Bacteria; phylum Desulfobacterota; class Desulfuromonadia; order Geobacterales; family Geobacteraceae; genus RPRC01. Next base: position 1,179 of record JAAZOO010000164.1, read on the forward strand.
GGCGTCGATGATGATGAAAAGACCGGTCATGAACAGCGCTGCTCCCAGGGCGGTCACATACCACCGGTTGCGATGCAGGTTTCCCGGTCCGAGCAGCAGCATGGCGAGATTCACGGGCTGTCCTCCTTGACGGGTGGAGATGGTGCGCGGTCTTTCTCCAGGGCCGCACCGAGGGAGTTAAGGGCGTCTTCCAGCTCCCTCAGCTCGCGGGCGTCATTGCGTGACACGGGGTTCCGGCCGAAATCCCCCTCCGCATACCCGCTGGCCTGCCGGGCAAGCCGGCGCAGGGGCCGCGTGATGGTATCGTCAAAGGTCCGGTTAAGGAACCAGAGAGCGGCGCCGCCCATGAAAAGATACAACACCAGCATGCGTCGCCCCAGCGTGGAGAGCGGCGCCATTCGTTCGTCGAGAGGCCAGCTCACGATGAGAGACCAGTCGCCTCCTCCCCTGGCCGTCGACAGGGAAGGGATCGGATATTCCACCACCCACGATTTACGCCGGCTTACCGGATCGATCATATTCATCGTATCCACGCCGCGTCGTTTCATGAGCGCTCCCAACTGGCCCAGCGTCCGTCCTCCTTCCTGGCCGACCATGGCCTTCAGGTCCGGATGCGCCAGGATATGCCCCGCCGGGTTGACCAGATAGACCGTGCCGTTTCCACCCGGCCTGAGAAACTGAAGGCGCTTCAGCAGGCTTGCCAGGTCCAGGTCGACCTCCGCCACCCCGACAATGCGGCCGCCGCGCCTGACAGGCGCCGCATAGGTGACCATGTTGGTTGCCCCGTCCTGGTCGTAATAGGGTTTGCTCCAACTCCCACGACCGATCTGCTGGGGACGCCGGTACCAATCGGACGAGGTATAGTCATAGGAGATAGTGCTCTCCGTCTCGACACAGTTACGCCGGCAGAAATAGGGGGCGAAGCGCCTCAACGACGTCAGTTCAGGGTCGAAGGCGATGGCTGCCCCGTAGATCTCGGGACTGTCGTGAAGCGTCCGGCGCAGCAACTCCCGGAGACCGTCTTCCCGGAGTTCGGGGGCTGTCTCCACGGCTCGGGCCAGGCCCTCTGCTATGATGCGGGGAGGGTCGAAAGTCAGATCCATTTCCGCGGTCTCAAGCTTCGCGACCTTGAGCGCCTCCTGCTTCATTTCCGTCATCAGGGTATGCCGTCCGGCCTGATAGCTTTCGTAAAGCAGCAGCAGGAGCGGCATGCCAACCAGAAAGACAAGAAGAATCCGGATTCTCGCGCGAAGGTTCATGGCTTCTGTTCCTTGGAAAACGGCACGCCGTGCCGAGAGGATGTCGACGGATCCCGCGGCGCCTTACCTCGGTCAACCGTAGAGGGACTCGGTTGGAGTATCCTAGATTCGGCAGTTGAAGGCATCCTTCGTTCTCTCCGATTGCCGTCTTTGTGCTGCTCTAAGCTCATTTCACTA
>JAAZOO010000165.1 GCA_012797715.1 Geobacteraceae bacterium
ACCTTGACAAAGCCCACAATGTGAGCTGTAATTCTCATTAAAATAGCCTTCGGGGGCGGTGGCGGCGACCCCCTCCTCCGAAGAGCGTTTTTCACCGGAGACCGTTCACCTAATAAACGGTTTTTACTTATTGCATGTTCGGGTTGATGTGGTATACAAATCCTCATGAGATTTTTCCCTTGTTCCGCGGTGGGGCTGGAGCTCTTTCCCCATCGGCCTTGGACCGACCCACCGCAGGTTTGCCGCCCGTATTCCGCGGCAGGTATCCGGGTCTCGCGGGAGCGCTTGCCGTGCGTATCCATTTCCGGTGTGATGAATTCAACGACATGACGAGGTGATGAAATGAAGATTCTGGTGGTGGAAGACGAGAAAAAGGTAGCGAGTTTCATCAAGCGAGGGCTTGAAGAGGAAAAGTACGAGGTGGATGTCACGTATGACGGCGAAGAAGGTTTCCAAAAGTCGCTGGACGGCTCCTACAGCCTTGTCATCCTTGACGTCATGCTGCCGAAAAAGGACGGTCTGACCGTGGTCAAGGACCTGCGTGCCCGGAAGGTGCTTATCCCTGTTCTGATGCTGACCGCCAAAGACACGGTGGATGATATTGTGGCCGGCCTCAATTCCGGTTCGGACGATTACCTGACCAAACCTTTCGCCTTCGCGGAACTCCTGGCGCGCGTCCGGGCGCTGCTTCGCAGGTCCGAGCAGGAGCGCGGCGCGGAGATCCGGTTCGCCGACCTGCGTCTCGATCCGGTTACGCACAAGGTATGGCGCAAGGACAAGGAAATCGATCTCACGGCAAAGGAATACTCGCTCCTTGAATTCTTCATGCGCAACCCGAATCAGGTGCTTACCCGGACAACCATCGCCGAGAATGTCTGGGACTATATCTTTGACAGCTTTACCAACATTATCGATGTCTACGTGAACTACCTGCGCAAGAAGATTGACCGTGACGCGGACAAGAAGCTCATCCATACGGTACGGGGGGTCGGCTATATCCTCAAGGAAGAGGAGTAGCACCAGGAGTCCCGCGACGCGGTCCCCCATAGGGAAGACAGTCGCTCCGGGGAGCCGTTCCTTCAGGGGACGGCCCCCCCCCGGGGGCCGATGGCGACCTGTCGTACTTCCTATCCCTTCCGGTTTCTCTCCCGCCGCATTTCCCCATACCGTATCGAATCCGCAGATCCCGTCCCCCGCCAGGTTGACAAACACCAATCCCGACATTACAGTAAGACGGGTATTTTTGCCCGATTACAGAGCAGGGGGTATCTCATGCGCAAAGAAGTATTCCGTTTTCTGGCCATCTTCCTGGCCGCATCTCTGTCGTTCACTTCTCTCAGTCATGCTGAAGCCAAGACCGCCCCTCCGGATTTCGTGGAGTTGGCGAAAAAGCTCAAGCCTGCGGTCGTCAATATCAGCACCACCAAGGTCATCGGCTCGCAGATGCCGTCGCGACGCCAGCAGATTAATCCCTTCGGAAACGATCCCTTCGAGGATTTTTTCGAGAGGTTTTTCAAGGAGGTGCCCCAGCGCCCCTTCAAGCAGAGAGGGCAGGGGTCGGGATTCATTATCGGCGACGGGTATATCTTCACCAATAACCATGTGGTGTCCGGCGCAGACGAGATCAAGGTGAAGCTTTCGGACGGCCGCGAGTTCAAGGGGCAGGTGAAGGGGGCCGATGAAAAGCTGGATTTGGCCCTCATCAGGATTGAAACGAAGGAAAACCTTCCGGTTGCCCCGCTGGGTGACAGTGACGCCCTTGAGGTGGGAGAATGGGTTATGGCCATCGGCAACCCGTTCGGGCTTGCCCAGACCGTGACAGCGGGGATCATCAGCGCCAAGGGAAGGTGGATCGGCAGCGGGCCCTACGACGATTTCCTCCAGACCGACGCCTCCATCAATCCCGGTAATTCCGGCGGTCCGCTCTTCAATGCGAAGGGTGAGGTCATCGGCATCAATGCAGCCATCGTCGCAGGCGGCCAGGGGATAGGCTTTGCCATCCCCATCAATATGGCGAAGGCCGTTCTGACCCAGTTGAAGGAAACGGGAAGGGTTACGCGAGGGTGGCTCGGCGTCAGCGTTCAACCGGTGACTCCCGAGCTTGCCGCGTCCTTCGGGATGAAGAATGAAAGGGGAGCCCTCATAGCCGAGGTGGTGAAGGACAGCCCGGCGGAAAAGGGCGGGCTGAAAGCCGGCGATATCATCCTCGAGTTTGACGGGAAAACCATCAAGGACATGCATGACCTTCCCCGCATCGCCGCCGTTACACCCGTGGGCAAGAGAGCGGCCGTCAAGGTGCTGCGGGGAGGGAAGACCGTGGAAAAGACGGTGGTCGTGGAACGGATGGCCGATGGCGCGGACAACGCCCAGAAGGAAGCTTCGAAAGAGGCGCGTTTCGGTCTCGTTGTCGCGGATATAACCAAGGATTTGGCGGCTCGTCTCAGGATACAGGAGACATCCGGCGTCGTGGTGGTTGAGGTGAAGCCGGGAAGCTCGGCCGACGAGGCCGGGATTGCGGTGGGTGACATTATCAAGCAGATCAACACTGCCCCTGTGAAAAACGTCACGGACTATACGAAACTGGTTTCAGCCCTGAAAAAGGGCGCCACGGTTCCTCTCCTCGTGCGTCGCGGAGATTCGTCCCTTTTCGTTGCCCTGAAGGTGGAGTAGCGCATCCCTTTTCCCGGGACAACCCGGAAAAAGGGAGGATTGATGAAAGAGGAGGACAGGGAGTCCGTCGCACCATGACGGCCTCCCTGTCCTTTTTTCATTCAGGAGGCAGTTCGTCGATGGCCGTGCGATTGAACCAGGGGAAATTGTGGCTGCCGCACCTGCCGGATATTTTCTCCCCATGCTGGTATACTGTTCCCAGCGGCGGGAAATTGCCGTATTTCAACTTCAGGCGGATTTTCCATGGAGAACCTGAAAAAGACACCGCTCATCCATGAGCATGAACGGCTGAATGCTCGGCTGGCGCCCTTTGGGGGTTGGCTGATGCCGATCCAGTACGAGAGCATTCTGGCCGAGCATGTTTGGTGCCGAGAATCGGCGGCCCTGTTCGA
>JAAZOO010000166.1 GCA_012797715.1 Geobacteraceae bacterium
CAGAGAGAACGTCATCATACCCTTCAACTCCTTGGTTTTCTCCGTGACCAGAGCCGCAGCGACCATGGAGAGAGCGTACCCCAGCAGACCGATGCCGAAAAACATCACCGGCCATCCCACCAGGAACCTCCCCGCAGGAGACTTGGGGAAGAAATCGCCGTACCCCACGGTGGTCATGGTGACAAGGGTGTACCAGAGCCCGTCGGCCCATCCCAGGTCCGGGTTCTCGGAGAGCTCGAAGTAGAGAAAGCCGGTGGTCCCGTAGGCGAGCATGGCCGCAAGGAGGACGAATACACGGATCGCGGAACTGGGGTTGAGGAAAACCGCATGGGTGAAATAGCGGATAATCTGGAGAATCATTGCGCCTGTCCCTGCCATTCCTCCATAAGGGCAATGGCCCGCCTCTTGACTTCCGGTTCTCCCCAGAGCCCCTTCTTCCCTGCACGGGCCAGTTCCTGTTCGTGGAGGTAGAGGGACAGGGCAGGAAAGGGGTAGACCGGGTAGACGAGGGCCAGGCCTCCCCGCACCAGCCCCAGACCCATGTCCCTGTCGTTCACGTACAGGGTGGCCAGATAGCGCCCCCGCGAGTCTTTCGGCGGGCTGTTGAGCATGATGCGGACCGGGCGTCCCGCCATGGCACGCTCGAGTTCCAGGATGGATGCCCTGCCGAGGATCGATGCCGGATCCTTGGCCACCTTCGACTCCAGGGCCTTTATGCCCAGGATGCGAACCGTTGCGGGGGGTTCCCCCTCTTTCACGACCGTGACGGTATCTCCGTCGATGACCCTGTCGAGCCGGACGATGTCGCCGTTCGCAAGGACGCCACCGCCATGGTGGATGCGCCGTCTCTGCTGCGAGGCGTTCACGCCGTAGAAAAGGGACGCGCACAGGAGAATTCCGACGGCAATCCAGAAAATGAAGGCACTTCGGGGCATGGCATTTCCTGCTGTAACATTTCCTTCGCGCATACCGTCTGCGCTGTCATGGGCAAAGGGGCACGTATCCAAAAACGGCCCTTGGAGTCGTCCGACGAGGATCCCTCCCACCGCCCCATTTACGGTTCGTGCTCATCCCGGCACACGAGATTCGGAGAGAATGCGGGAAGACAGACGGCCATGTACTCGGCGCCTTCCCCCGCGGGTGTACTGTAACGGACCCACTCCCCTTTTTCCACGACAATCGACTCGCCCGCTGCCACCTGGAAAGTCTGCTCCCTGGTCTCAACCCGAAGCAGCCCCCTGAGCACCACGGTATATTCATCGAATTCAGGGGTCTGTCCCGGCTCCACCCATCCGGGCGGACTCGTCATGCGGGCGATGCTTACCTCGTGCGTGCCGGTAGCGACGCGGCCCACATATTCTTCAATGACCTTGGGCTTGTTCCCCTGGGCCGGGATGAGCGCCGGGGCGCGCAGGTGTCGAATCACGGCTATCCTCCTGAAGAACGGCATGGCCGCCGAGTTGCTCGGCCTTCCGGATTGAGAGGGAAAGTCTTCCTTATGTACTACACCATTCGGTATGGAATGCAACATGGGCCACGGAAGAAAAGGGACACCCCCCGGCCCCCACGCCGGAAAAATAGAGGTTCAAGAAAACGGTACGGTTGCCGATAAGAGATACCACTGAACACCCTCCTGTCCGGGCCGCAAGACCGGCTCTCTGATGGGGGTTCAGGACCGGAGGTCCTTTAACGGAAATTTCCCGGGATTGTATTGAAATCGGGGAACCACTCTGGTAAAACTACCGGAAATCCCAACGAATCCCGGCCCCGACGGCGCATCACGGTGACGGCACCCTATACTCCCATGATCCGGCACAGCCTGAAAATCCGTTTTATTGCGGCAATCACCGTTCTGTACGTCTGCATCGGCACCGCATCGTACCTGGCGTTCCGGGTGGTGTCCGAAAAGGTGGTCCGGCATCTGGGAACGCAGTTCGCCGTGAAGCAGGCGCTGCTGGAAAAATCCCGGATCCAAGCGTCCATCCAGCGGGATCTGTCGCTGTCCCTGATGTTGGCCGCATCGCCCTTTCTCCAGCGCTGGGTGGCGCGGGAAAACGACCCCTCCCTGAAGAAAGCCGCCATCGAGGAGGTTGAAAACTACCGCCGCAATTTCAGCGACAAGAGCGTCTTTCTGGTCATGGACGCGTCCGGCCACTACTATTTCGGCGATAGCACGGGCACAGGCGTTTTCACCGCGCCCCGCTACACCCTGCGCCGGGACAACCCGAACGATGCCTGGTACTTCCGCGCCATGGGGGAAGTGACGGATTTCGAGTTGAACGTGGATTACGACAATCACCTGGACCTCACCAAAGTCTGGTTCAACGTGATCATCAAGGATGCCGCCGGCAAAAAGATCGGCATGTGCGGCAGCGGCATCGACCTCACGCACTTCATCCGGGACATCGTCGACACGAAGGAAGTGGGAATCGATACCATCCTCTTCGCCGCCGACGGCGCCATCACCGCCCAGCGGGACAGAACCCACGTTATTCACAACAGCAAGGTCCGCGGCGACCTGAACAAGGTCACTATCTACGACCTCCTTGCCGGAGAAGCCGACCGGGCGGCCCTCAGGAAGGCGGTCGGGGCTCTCGCCGCCGGCGACCGGGACGTGGCGACGGCGTTCCTGACCATCGGCGGCAAGCGGTACCTGTCCGCCATGTCGCACCTGAAGGAAATCGGGTGGTTCAACCTGGTGCTCCTGGACCTGGATCAGGTGATCAGCACCCGCACTTTTTTGCCGATCCTGGGTATCTCCGTTGCGGCGCTGCTGATCCTCATCCTCGGCATCGGACTGCTCGTGCACCGGATGGTGCTGGTGCCCCTGTCCCTGCTGTCCAAGTCCGCCGACGCCATCGCCGGGGGCGACTTCCACAGCAGGACCGGTCTCACGTCCCGGGACGAAATCGGCGCCCTGTCGCGCTCCTTCGATTCCATGGCGGAGATGGTGGGGATGCACACGGAAAACCTGGAGCGGCTGGTATTGGAAAGGACCGAGGAGCTGAACCGGTCCCACCGTGAGCTTGCCGAATCGAACCGCAGGATCCTGGAGAGCATCCGCTACGCGGAGATGATCCAGCACTCCATCCTCCCCCGTGAAGATGCGCTGCGTGCCCGCTGCCGGGAGCTGGCCCTGCTCTACCGGCCCCGCGACATCGTCGGCGGTGATTTCTACTACTTCCGGGATTGCGGGGAATCCTTCATCATCGCCGTTGCCGACTGCACCGGCCACGGGATTCCAGGCGCCTTCATGAGCATGACCGCCAAGGCCCTCCTCGATCGGGCGGTGGACACAAAGGGGTGCGGCGACCCGGCCGACCTGCTGCGGGAACTGGACCGGCTCCTCCGGGAAACGCTCCACCAGGATGCGGCGGATGTCCCCATCGACAGCGGCCTGGAAATCGGCCTGTGCCTCTGCGCCCCTGCCCGGCGGCGCCTGGTTTTCGCCGGAGCCGGCATCGACCTCGTGTACACCGCCGGCGGCACGGCGGCAACCGTGCCGGGAGCCCGCCAGTCCATCGGCTACCGGCGCTCGGACAGGGATTTCGTCTACCCGGCCACCGGTATCGACATCCAGGACGATACCGCCTTTTTCCTGGCGAGCGACGGCATCCTGGACCAGGCGGGCGGAGCCAAGGGATGGGGTTTCGGGAAAGTACGCTTCGCGAAGCTCGTGGAGAGGGTTTCCCGGCTCCCCGCGCCGGAATGGCGGGGGGAAATGGAAAAGGAAATCGCCCAGTATCAGGGAGACCGGCCGCAGCGGGACGACATCACCGTCCTGGGCTTCAGGCTGTGACCACCGCATCCGGAACCGGGGAGCCGGAGCCCTCCGTCACCACCATCCGCGCCTGATTCGCCGCCGCTCCGGGGCTCCGCGCACACGGCGGGCGAAGCAGGATCGATTACGTCCTTTCCACGGAAGGAGGAAACTACCACGATGAATATCGCCAGCCTCTACGAACTGAAGGAGACCTTCAATACGGAAGGAA